>JANNFT010000386.1:0-5416 GCA_031380185.1 Pseudomonadota bacterium | reverse complement strand
CGAAGGCGCGACCAAGCCGGAATCATCGTTTAGTTTCACGTTGGCGAGCGTGAATGTAATTACGATCGCGCACTGGGTCCCTGCTTCAAGGCAAGTGTTGTCCGATTCGAAGATGTTGCTTGATTTTTTGGACCAACGGCTTCGTTATGGTTTGGCGCTGGAAGAAGACGACGAATTGCTGAACGGCGCCAGCGGGAACGGCGAAATCTCGGGGCTGCTCGCGGCTGGAAATTTTACGGCCTTTTCTCGCGGCGCGACCGCCGATACGAAGGTCGACGTTTTGAGAAAATCCATGACGCAACTCGAACTTTCGAGCCATGTTGCGAGCGGCTTTGTGATGAATCCGGCGGACTGGGAAGCGATTTCGCTGTTGAAAGATAGCCAAAATAGATTCCTAGTCGGCGACCCCTCCAACGGGAACGACGCGACTCTCTGGGGCAGACCTGTTGTCAGCACACCGGCGATGAACGCGGGAACGTTTTTGGTAGGCGATTTCGTCAACGCGGCTGCGTTGTTTGAACGGCAAGAGGCCGTCATCGAAATCGGTTTCCAGGACAAACAATTTATCCAAAATATGGTCACGGTTTTGGCCGAGGAACGCGTAGCGCTGGCGGTGTTTCGTCCTCTGGGCCTGGTGTCTGGATCATTTTGATGTCGCATCCTAGTGTTGGGCAACGAGACCAGCAGCGCGAGCTTGTGTTCGCGCCTGGCGAGCCTGAGCGGGTTTTAGCAGCGCTGGGATTCTCGCCCGAGCGGCTGAAGGACAACCACTATTTCGTCAAGGCCGTGGAAGCGATCGGCGACACCAACGAGCTGGAACAGATGATTATGACGCACCGGTATCTCACCAGTCTGCCGCGCTCGCAGTTGGGCGCGGAACTGATGGTGCGCTGTAGCCTCGTCGAGTGGGCGAAGTACCGCGAGCGGATCCGGTTCATGGAAATGAGCGACGTCGCAAGCCTGGTGATTCACCATGAGACCAAAAACCGCTACGGCCATTTGCATGCTGAGTTGGTTGGTATGACCTGATAGTGCTTGTCGCGTCAAGCCGAAGAGTGACGCGCGTCTTGAAACAACCTTCGGCAGCCGGTACGGGATGACATGTCCCTAGGCCGGCACTAGCCCGCCCGTCCCCTTGCGTCTCTCCCTCGCAGTCGTGGCGGACTTTTTAATGGGATTAAGAAAGGAACAGACAATGGACGAAAATCTACTTCTGATTATTGCATTCGTGCTCGTTTGGATTAGCGGGCTGCTGGCAGGGTTAGGATTTGCGCGCAAATCACTTGAGAGCAAGATACGCGAGAATCAACCCGGCCAAGCCGATGGCAAAGCTCCAAATGAATTGCCAATGACGCAGGTAGAAGTCGGCTGAGGCGCTCACGGCTCGCGCGGTCCAATGGCGGCGGTAAAAGCCAATCGATATGAACACAATTGAGGAATGCGGATCGTTTGGCGGGGGCGGGACATATTCCCCCTCCCACCAATCCGTGATCCACTTGCGCAGCCGTTGCAGTAGCAATGTGACGCCTTCCTGATCGACAACTACCCGCCGGCGTGGCGGGCTTTTTATTGACACATCGCGTCTTAGATTTTACGTATTTTCTCCGTACGGCCTTGTCTACATTACGCTAAGTGTTTGATTTTTTGGCGTCCCCAGGGGGATTCGAACCCCCGTTACCGCCGTGAAAGGGCGATGTCCTAGGCCTCTAGACGATGGGGACTTAGGACTATTTTCGCAATCAGGATTACGCGAGCGCGAAAGTCCGGAATTCTATCACAGTAAATCAATAGCTTGAAGTAATTTCACCGCCTGCACGCGAGCTAAGTGGATTTGAATCGATCCACTCACGAATCTGCGTTTGTGTTTACGCTTCGGATTGGCAATGACTGCCCTTGTGCGTCATGCTGAACAAATTTTGTATCCTCTTAGCGATAGGATCGCTATTTGAAGCGCTCCGCTGCTAAGTCACTTTGGATCTTACTCGACTGATTATTAGAATTTTAATTTACCACATAAATATTCCAGAAAATATCGACTCGTGATTCGGGCAGCTTCCAAGACCTAGGTACAAATCTTGCTTTAGATTGCCGATTCCCTCTTTCAACGCATAAGGCTCTGACCATGAATTTTCTGCAAAAATTAATCGCAGGAGCGATTTTCACGTTTGGCCTAGGTTGCCAAGCGGAACCGAATCGCTATTCCGACAACGTCAATATCGCCAATCCTGACGTCGATCGGATCGAAAATCGCGGCGTTACGCCACGCGATCGACTTTTAAATCCCGACTTGTTAGCGTCATCCGTATTGGTGATTGACGAAACCTCACGTGAAGTGTTGTTCGAGAAAAACCCTGACTATTCTCAACCGATCGCATCCATCACAAAATTGATGACCGCGATCGTAGTGTTGAACGAAGCACAACCTTTGGATCAAATTTTGTCGGTAACTAAAAACGATGCGTTTGCCGCTCGACCAACTCATTCAAGGTTGAAGGCCGGCGCTCGCTTGAGCCGTAGTGAACTATTGCGTTTAATGTTGATGGCGTCGGAAAATCGCGCCGCGGTTGTCCTTGCACGTTCCTATCCAGGCGGCCTTGGCGCATTCGTAAAGTGCATGAACAAAACCGCTGCCGCCTTAGGTTTATCCTCGACTCGCTTCGCCGATCCGACTGGCCTGAATCCCGGCAATTTGTCAACTGCACGCGACTTGGCGATGCTGGTGGAACATGCATCACGCTTTGACGTTATTCGCGCATATTCGACAACACCAGAGTACGCAGTGTCGCTGCGCCGCGCACGCACTACACTTTTCCACAATACTAACCGGTTAACGCGTAACGCCGACTGGGACATCCGCCTTTCCAAAACAGGTTTCATTTCCGCATCAGGTCAATGTTTAGTGCTGCAGACCGCGGTGGCCGGACGCCCGATGATCATGGTCATTCTCGACTCGTGGGGCAAAGGTGGTCGAGTCGAAGATGCAGTGCGATTGAAAAGCTGGTTAGAGCAAAGAAGCGAACACCTGGTCGTTGCAAGGTTGTAGTTTCAAAAGGCCGACAATCAGGTTTCGCGCCACAGAACGCGAACGTCACAAGCAGTTTGCATCGAAACGTGACGTCGGATGCCCGAAGGCAATACTTTCGCGTATAGTCATTCGTAACAATCTCAACATTCCGAGGAGTTACGATTTTGCACACCAGCCAAACGCTGCGGCGTAGTTTTTTATTCTTTGTATCCCTCCTGGCTCACAGCGCAATTGCGCAGAACCTGCCCACCGCCACTGCGGAACAAGTGGGTTTTTCGGCGGAGCGCCTCGCAAAAATTACGCAGGTATTCAAACAAGAAGTCGAGCAAGGCAGGCTTCCCGGCGCTGTTATGATGATCGCGCGCAAGAATCGTTTGGTTTATAGCGAGAACGTCGGTTTCCAGAACAAAGACAGCGCTACCGCGATGTCGAAGGACGCAATCTTTCGCATCTATTCCATGACCAAGCCCATGGTGTCCGTCGCCGCGATGATGTTAGTGGAAGATGGCAAGCTGCAACTCAATGATCCTGTCTCGAAGCATTTGCCCGCGATGAAAGGCATGCAAGTGAGTGTCGCGAAGGCCGATGCGGAGTTTGCCAAGATTTCCTATTCGACCGTTTCCACCGATCGCGAAATGACGGTCTACGATTTGCTGCGCCACACGGCGGGACTTGTTTATGGCGAATTGACCACCAATGCGCCGGTGAAAGAGGCGCACATTAAAGCTGGGCTCTATCTACCGAACGTGCGCGATTTCGATTCCCGCGATATGTCCCCGGCGGAGCAAGTCGAACGCTTGTCGAAAACCCTCCTCGCCCACCAACCCGGCAGCGCGTGGGAATATAGCCTCGCCTCCGATGTACTCGGCCGCGTGGTCGAAGCGGTGTCGGGAAAACGCCTCGGCGAATTTCTCGAAGCGCGATTATTTAACCCATTGAAAATGACCGACTCGGGCTTTTGGCTCGCGCCGAATAAACTCGCGCGGCTGGCACAGCCGTTGGCAATCGATCCCGCATCGGGCACGCCGAGTCGCATGATCGACATCGCCACCCAACCGAAAAATGATTCCGGCGGCGCCGGAGGCGTAGCGAGTGCGAACGACTACCTGCGCTTCGCCCTCATGCTCGCCAACGGCGGCCAGCTCGACGGCGCCCGCATCATGAGCCGCAGCACCATCAATCTCATGACCTCAGACCATTTGGGCAATCGCATCGCCGCACCCCTCACCCCCGGCGAACTACTATTCAGCTCGCCGGGCTACACCTTCGGCCTTGGCTTTGCCGTTCGCACCGGCGCAGGCATGGCCACTCTGCCCGGCTCCGCCGGAGAATTCATGTGGGGCGGCTACGGCGGCACATTCTTCTGGGTCGATCCGAAGGAAGAAATCGTCGCGGTGTATATGTCGCAAGCGCCGGGGCCATCGCGGCAGTATTACCGGCGCTTGTTTAAACAGTTGGTATATCAGGCGTTGGTGGATTAGAAACTCGAGCGAATGGCGCACGGCAATGCTCTTTCGCCTATGGGGCTGCGATTTCTTTTCTAAACAGTTCTGCGTGCCTTTTGTCATTCCCGCGACGGCGGGAATCCAGTGTCTCTCTTAAAAGTCACGGGCCCCCCGCCTTTACAGGGACGACGACTTAATGGCCGATAGAGCCGATGGGCGAACCGAAATTGAAATTTTATTCTCATCGCATGACTTTCGGTCACCGGCAATCGTCAGGCCAAGTCCTCAAGTAGCGCTTTAGCGTCTTTCAAATCTTTCGTGCCGAAACCTTCGGTAAACCAGTTGTAAACCGGCGCGAGCAGGTAAGGTCTCATCCTTGTGCTTCTGCGGCGTAATCGAGATTGCCCCGTAGCGTGCCTCGCAGGCAATTGAGAGCATCGCGGCGGCGAAGCGCACATCGGTGATCGGCAAACCGTAGTGGCCCTCCATCAGCGCTTCGAGCTTGTCGAGTTTCGATTCAGGAGATTCGTCGCGCCCGAACTTCAATGCCCGCTCCCAGTTGTCGATGGTCGGGTAGAGTGCACTGTTGACGTGGTAGGGGGAACATTGAAAGCGCAGCGTGCCCACGCCTTGATCCGCCAACCGTTCGCGCAGTGTATTCAAGATACGGCTCTTACCGATACCGGGCTCGCCCGACAACAACACAACTTGGCCTTCCCCTTCCTGCGCTCGCTGCCAGCGGTCGAGTAACAACCCGATCTCCTGTTCGCGCCCGACCATTGGGGTAATCAAACCCTGGGTCGCAGCTTCGAAGCGGCTCGCCGCCGCGCTCACGGCCATCACCCGCCAGGCATGCACCGGCTCTGAAATCCCCTTCAGTTCATGATCACCCAGATCGGCGAGTTCGAGCGAGTTGCCAACTAATCGACGCGTGGAGGATGCGATT
>JANNFT010000163.1:0-2742 GCA_031380185.1 Pseudomonadota bacterium | reverse complement strand
TCTCTGCGTGCACATTGCGCACCTTACGTCTGCATCAAGTATTGTTCCGCTCGACCCGTGGGCACAAACATCGTGCCCTCCCTACCTGGCTATATTACGACCCCTGCTCCGTGAACTGCCGCATGGTTCTCGCCGGATTCGATTTACTCGGCATGAAATATGACACGGTGAAAATCGACTACTTTACCGCCGGACAAATTTACCGCCGGACAAAAGTCTCCGGAATACCTAGCCATCAACCCGAATGCATCGTTACCTGCGCTCGATAACGATGGTTTTGTGCTGTGGTAATCGAACGCGCTGCTGCAATACGCCGCCGATAAACTGGCCCGGTAGGTTGGGGTGAAGAATGAACCCCAACATGATTTCGAATAATAAAATGAACTCTACTTTCAAGAGCCGCCGTCATGCCCGCTCATTGGCGACAAATTGATGTTGTGTTGGGGTTCGTACCTCACCCGCAACCTACGCGAATACAAATTGAATTTGAGTGGGTCGCCACGGTGCATGAATGCACCCTACATTTCCGACTGGCCAAGGTAGGGTGCATTTATGCGCCGCAATCAGCTACATTTCTTTGATCTCCATCGAGCTTGATGAGCAACGCTCTCACCGGTTTTGGAATCGCTACGTTGAGTGCATCGCTGACCGAAAGCCAAACCACCCCCGGTTCCGCGGCGCGGGATAATTTCTTCTGAACGGCTATGGGTTGCGGCGTGATGCTCAATTTAAAATGAGTAAAGCCGTGCTGCAAAACATTCCAGGGCTTCAGTGGTTTTGTTTCTAATCCATAACGCTCGCGGCAAGCCTCGCGCGCACTCGCGCCATTGACCAACTCGGGAAAACACCACATGCCTGCCCACACGCCGGTCGGCGGGCGTTTCTCCAGCAACACTTCGCCAGCGTGGGCGATGATCAACATCGTTGTCGATTTTTCCGGCACTGCTTTTTTCGGACGCGGCGTCGGCAATTCTTGTATGCGGCCTTCGCGTTTCGCAACACAGCATTCTTCAACTGGGCAAGCGAGACATAACGGACGCGCACGCAAGCAAAGCGTCGCGCCCAAATCCATCAAACCTTGGGTGTAGGCTTCGATGTTTTTTTTCGGCAATGCTTCGTTAGCGACGCTCCAAAGTTTCGTTTCGATTTTTTTCTCGCCGGGAAAACCGGCAACACCGAAATGCCGCGCGAACACGCGCTTAACGTTGCCATCGAGAATAGCCTGGCGTTCGCCGAAGGCGAAGGCGCTGATCGCGGCTGCCGTGGATTGGCCGATACCGGGCAACGCCAAAATGTCATCCATCGCTTTGGGAAACTCACCACTGAATTTCTCCGCGACGATCTGCGCGGCGCGCAATAAATTTCTACCGCGCGAGTAATAGCCCAAGCCACTCCACAGCGCCAGCACCTCATCTTCGCTCGCGCGCGCGAGGACGCGCAGTGCCGGGAACTTCTCCAAGAACCGCGTGTAGTAGGGAATCACCGTCGCGACCTGGGTCTGTTGCAGCATGATTTCCGATAGCCAAATGCGGTAGGGATCGCGCGTGTTCTGCCACGGCAAATCATGTCGACCGTGGCGTTTTTGCCAGGCGATGATTCGCGTCGAAAAATCAGTGCATGTCACCGTTTGCCCTTTTCCAGTTGCGCGCTTTCCATTTGAATCCGCACGTTGCGCGCCGTCGTTCCCGCTCTTTTCAAAACACCAATCTTGATTTGACCATCGACTTTCAGCGGCTTGAGGAAAGTGAGATCGAGATTCGCGGGCGCCGATTTCTTCTGAATTGGCTTGGTCGCAATCGTCTTAGCTGCGGGTGAAAAATAGCGATCGAGATCCAATTGATCAAGGCTCGCGTCGATTCGATAGGCGGGATCGGCCCAGCCGTTAACGCCCAATATTGCGGCAAATTTACTTTGATCCAACCCGGCGTTGAGATTGAAGCGCGCTTGTTCGCGCACGAGGTCGACATTACCCGCGCCGTTCAACTTTAAATTGAATGGTTTTGCGTCTTTGCTTATTCCGATCCAACTGACTTTGCCGGTGAGGTTTGTTAGCTCGGCAACTTGCTTTCCAAAATCCATCTTCACCGGCGACGAAAGGTCGGTTTGCCATTTGCCACTGGCGTTGTGGCCGCTCGCTTTGATCGCAATACCTTTTGCCGCAACTTGATCGGCGTTGGATGATGCCTCAAGATCCGCGCGGATATTGGTTTCCAGGGCACTATCTGGCCAGTTTAGGTTCATCTGTAAATCCATCGTGGGAATCTTGGCATTGGATTCGCGCCAATTCCCTAGCACTGGAATACTCACTTTGCCGGTAACTTGCGCACCGGCGAGTTTGCCTGACCAATCACCTTGTAGCGCGTCGATAGCGAAATTTCCGTCGACGATATTGGCAATGACCGGTGCGCGCCATTTTCCGAAAAGTTGATTTTGATCAGTTTGCATCTTCCAATCGCCATGGAGTTGCGCCCCGTCGAGTTCGCCGGTTTGCAAATTGAGCATGAGTGGGCCCATCGCGCTAGCTTCGACGACCAATTGATTGCGCTGCGTTTTGCTGTTAAGCGTCATCTTTGCCAAGGTGGCGCGCTGCTGCACGGGATCGAAAGTCAACGCCGCGCTTAGCACGCCGCTGGAGCGCAACTTATCCTGCTCGATGGAGAAATCCAGTTTGAAGTCGGACGCGTCAATCTTGTTGCCCACGCTCACCAAAGCGGGAACCGTCGCGCTGACGCTGATTTTTCT
>JANNFT010000153.1:0-23468 GCA_031380185.1 Pseudomonadota bacterium | reverse complement strand
GTGCCATCGGCGGCCAGCAGAAATAGCGATTTAAATCAGATGGATTAATATGCCGATGAAATGAACTGCCGCGCCGCCATGTAATTCTTACAAAATTATTGTCGGAGTTACGTCCGAATGGATTTGTGGCGCCCCGGCGCGGCGCGTTTTGAATTACCCTTTTTGATTTGTCATCGTCGCCGAAACAGGCAAAAAATGCCAGATCTCATTGTCCCATCAATACGCGAACAGCGTGGCTGCGGCCGTCGTCACTCAACAAAATGCTTTGGTCTGATTGCAGCACGCCATCGACTTCGACGCTCGCTACCGTGCGGCTTGCTGCCGGTGGATTCACGACAGTGATTTCATAGATGGAAGACTTATAGTGAAGCGTCATTTCATAACTTCGCCAGGCACTGGGAATACAGGGCCGCAAGCTGAGGCGACCGGCGCGAACCCGCAGTCCCAACATGCTTTCGAGACCCGCTTGATACAGCCAGCCGGCGGCGCCGGTATACCATGTCCAACCGCCGCGCCTGGTATGGGGCGCTTCTGCATAAACGTCGGCGGCCACGACGTAAGGTTCGACTTTGTATGCGAACGCGCCGGCTCGGCTGCAGCTACGGTTGATCGGATTCAGCATGTTAAACAGTTCACCGACTTTGTCGCCCTCACCCAGAATACTATTGGCGATAAGCGTCCATACGGCAGCGTGGGTATACTGGCCGCCATTTTCCCGCACTCCGGGCAAATACCCTTTGATATAACCGGGATCAAGAGCCGTTTTTTCAAACGGTGGTGTAAACAATAAAATTAGATCGTCGCCGGTCCGAACTAAGTATTCATCGACGGCGGCCATCGCCTGGCGCGCCCGGCCAAGGTCGGCCGCGCCGGAAATGACCGACCAACTTTGCGCTAGCGAATCGATACGGCATTCGGTATTTCCTGACGATCCTAACGGTGTGCCATCGTCGAAATAGGCGCGGCGATACCAACTTCCGTCCCACCCGGCGGTTTCGGCTGCGCTCTTGAGTAAGCGCGCATGGTTACGCCAACGTGTGCTTGATTCGCTTGCGTCGCGTGATTCAGCGAGGTCGGCGAAAGTCAGCAACGTTGCATGAAGAAACCATGCCAGCCACACACTCTCGCCCTGCCCTTTGTGACCGACGCGGTTCATGCCATCGTTCCAATCGCCACCCCCCATCAGCGGCAAACCGTGTACGCCGGTCGCTAAGCTCACGTCCAACGCAAGCGCGCAGTGATCGAACACGGTGGCGCTGCGCGCGGAACGAACCGGCTCAAAATAGGCGTCCTCTTGTTCCGGCGGTAATTCCCGGCCTTCCAGAAATGGCGCCATTTCATCGAGAATCGCCCTATCTCCGGTCACGGCGACATAGTGCGCAACCACATAGGGTAACCAAACCCGGTCGTCGGAAAAATGGGTGCGTACGCCGCGGCCGGTCGGCGGATGCCACCAATGCTGCACATCACCCTCGAGGAATTGACGCGCCACCGCGCGCAGAATATGTTCACGGGAGATTTCCGGCGCCACCAACGCGATCGCCATGCTGTCTTGCAGTTGATCGCGAAAACCGTACGCCCCGCCTGCTTGATAGAACGCGGCACGGGCCCAATAGCGGCATGCTAACGTTTGATAAAGCAGCCAACCGTTCATGATGATATTCATGGCGGCATCCGGCGTGCGAACCTGAACCGTATTGAGTAGCTTGCCCCAGTTATTTTTGACTTGGTTTAGAATTTCGCGCGGGCCGGTGGCGCGGCAGCGTTGCAGCAACGAGCGCGCGGAATCCGCATTGTCGGACTGACCAAGAAAGAAAACCAATTCGACCTGTTGCTCCGGTAGTAACTCAACGAGCGTTTGTAATACGCCACACGGATCGAGGCCGGCGCCAACTCGCGCCGACAACGTCACGCCGCGCTGCAACCCCGCTGGATTACGAAAACTGCCGTTGCGGCCGAGAAATTCGGTGCGATCGCAGGTCCACGCGCTATGACCGGCGGCAAAAGCGGCGAAGGCGATATGCTCGCCGTAATCGGCATTCCAGGGATTGCGCGCAAACAGTGCGCCCGTCGCCGCATCGAGCTCGGTAACGATAAATGGCGAGTTGGCGCCACGCACCGTGCCGAGCACCCATTCAACATAAGCCGTCACGGAAATTTTTCGCGGCGTCGAAGAATAATTCTTCAGCCGCAAACAGGAAACTTTGACCGGATCACTCCAATCGACAAATAGGTCAAGTTCACTGCCAATGCCGTAGGCGCCGCTGTGAAACGAGCTGTAGCCGTGGCCGTGGCGCGTGACATAACTGGCGTCGCCGAGCCGAATCGGCCGCGCGCATGGCGTCCAAAGCCAACCGTTGTCTTCGTCGCGAAGATAGAATATCTCTCCGGCGGGGTCCGTGACGGTATCGTTCGACCACGGTGTGAGTTGGTTTTCGCGGCTATTTCGCGCAAAGGTGTAACCACCACCGCTCTCCGACGCCATAAAGCCGAAATGGGGATTCGCCACCACGTTGACCCATGGGGCGGGGGTATTTTGGCCGCTGTTGAGCACCGTAATATATTCGTGGCCGTCGCGCGAAAAACCACCCAGTCCGTTAAAAAATTGCAACTCCGGCACTGGAATTTTCACCGCTTCGAAAGTAGATCGCCGGCTGCGCGACGGCGTGCTCACGGATGATTTGTCGTGGTTCCCTGGTTTATTTAACTGTTCGATCAAACTGCCTTGTCCGGCGACCAAGACGGCGCGCGCGGCAGTGAGCAACAATGCCTGTTCTTCCGCTGACAGTAAATCGGCACGCAGCATAAATATGCTGCCGTCGATCTCGTCGGCTTGATCGGACGCAAGCGCGTGGCTGGCGCGCACCATACCTTCGATTAATTGCTGCAGGTCTTGAATATAAGATACGTCGCGTTCGTTTAGAATCACCAAGTCGACCGCCAGGCACTTAATTCGCCAATATTCGTGCGCGCGCAGCAGTTGCCAAACGATGTCCATCTGTTCGGAATTCCTGATGCGCAACACAACCAGTGGACGATCGCCCGAAATTCGATGGCGCCATAACGCGCTTGCGCCCAACTTATTCTGCCGTAAGAAGTCCGCACCGGGACGCAGCGACGGATCGGGGAACAGAACGTGATTGGCAAGAGCCTGGAACCATTGCGCTTCTTCTGGTTCGATGCGCAGGTAATGCAACTGCACCTGGGCAAAGGTCCACGCCAGTGACGAAATACGCTCGAAGATAGCCGGATCGCTGTATTTATCCGCCAGATCGATTACCGCATCCCGCGAATTTGCCGCCAGGGTGGAGAAAGTAATTTGCACTTTGGCGCCAGGCGCGATGAGGACTCGAGTGCGCAGACTGAAAATTGGATCGAGCACGGCGCCAACGGTATTCGATAACGGCCGGCCGTCCATAACGGCGATAGGCGCCGAAATTTCATGACCGCGACCGATGAAACGCGCCCGGTCCGTTTCGTATTCGATCGACTGCGTCACGCCGGACGCAATCACGTGGGCGGCCCACACCTGTGGTTCGGTGTCGGCGCGCGGACGACGTTTAGCCAGCAGCGCGCGCGTTTCAGGCACATATTCCGTTTCGACAAATAAACTCGAAAAAGCTGGATGAGCAATATCCGCCGCCAAGGGCGCCAGCACCAATTCCATATAGGAAGTCAATTCGATTTCGCAGGCGCTTGAGCCATTGTTGGTCAATCCCAGCAGCCGCACCTCGGCGTTATCTTCCGGAGAAACGACGACTTCAAGCGTGCTGGCAATATCGCCATCACGCCGGTTGATGCGCGCACGCTCCTCGAAAAACGTTGCGGTATAGTGTTCAGGCTCTTGAACCGTGGGTTGGTAGCCGGCCGACCACACCGTATTTGTCGCGGTATTTCGAATAAAGATATAGCTGCCCCAACAGTCGCGCGTGACATCCTCACGCCATCGAGTAATCGCCAGTTTGCCCCATACGCTGTAGCCTGATCCCGCCGCCGTGAGCATCACGGTGTAACGGCCGTTGGATAATAAATGCGTCGCAGGCGTCGGTGTATGGGGTGATTTGAATCGACGCGTGTTGCGCGGATCGCTCTGTGCGGCGCGAACGCGGCGCTCCGCCGCAGGTTGCACCCAGAGCGCCGGCGCGGCGTCTGGGGTTCGCTCCTGCAGCAGTAACTCAATCGCCTTAATCATGGGCTCGCGGTGAAAACGATGTCGCATAATGTCGTGATAGACGGTATTGGCGAGCGCCACCAGCGACATACCCTGATGATGCGCCATGTAAGCGCGCACCAGAGCCATGTTGCGCCCCTCGGGCAAGCGTTCTGGGGTGAAATCAAGCGCTTCAAAATAACCGAAACGGCCGCGCCCGCCGATACGCTCCAGCTCACGAAAATTCGCGAGAGCCGCAGGCGCATCGTACATGGCAGCCAACGCGGTGGCGTACGGCGCAATAACGCGATCTTGTTCCAAGCCGCGCTTCAGGCCCAACCCAGGCACGCCGAAATCAGCATATTGATAGGTAAATGCCCGGTCGCGAACATAAAATGCGGACTCCGATATCCCCCACGGCGTTCCGCTTGCCTGTGCATATTCAATTTGACGCTGTACAACGCGTCGGCACGTGAAATCGAGCAAACTTCCGTCGGGCGTATGCAGCACCAGTGACGGCATCAGGTATTCGAACATCGATCCCGACCAGGACAACAGTGCGGGACCGTCCGGGAGCGAGGTCAAGCGACGACCCAAACGAAACCAATGGCGCACAGGAATATCGCGTTTAGCTATCGCGATTAGGCTGGTCAGACGCGCCTCCGAGGCCAGCAAGTCGTAATAACTCGTGTCCAGCGCGGCGTCCGCCACCTTGTAGCCGATGGAGAATAGCCGTTTTTCCCGGTCAAACAGAAACCCAAAGTCCATTTCTAAAAATAAGCGTTGAGCGCTAACCGCGAGATGATTCAGGCGCTGAAGTAAAGAATTGTTTGCTTCGATCGCACTGATCAGCACTGCCTTCAAATTATCCGGCGCGGCGCGGCGCTCCACGCTGGCGGAATCCACACTCAAGCCCACTGATTGCTTTTCCAACGCCAGCAGCGCTCGCTGGCAACAACCCGGAAGACTCGCTGCCGTCATTGCGACGTTTTGCAGTTCAACTAAGTCATCGGAAGCGCCTGCGCCGTAATCTATTGGCGGAAACTCGATCTTTAACCACGGCAACAGAACGTCGATATCGCGGAGGACAGAATGAACATCGCGATCAAGCGCGCTCGCCCACGACATAAGTTCGGAATCGACCTCTGCGCGCTCTTCGCTAAAGGCCAAACAAAGATCATGCAGATGGGTGGTGTGTTCCGACAGCGTTTGCCAACGCACTAATAAGGGTCGTCCCTCGGCAACCGGCGTCGATAAGTATGATTCGATTTGTCCGGCGCAGCGTTGCAGTTCCTCGACCGTAACAGAAAGCGTGCGTCGATCTTGTTTGGTTTTTACCAGCGTTTCTTGAAACAGCCTAAGGCTGTCGGCAACGCCCGTGAATTGGGTCGCCGACACAACGGGTTGGTGCACCAGCTCCTCGCACGCCTGCTTGAGCGCCAGCAAATGTGCGGCGAAATTACCGTTATCGACGGTCGACACGTAACGCGGCTCAAGCGGCTGCGCAGTGCCGGTATCGTACCAATTGAATAGATGGCCGCGGTGGCGTTCCAGTTTAAGCAGGCTCGCGAGGCTGAGCTCTAAGCGCTGTGTCATATCCAGCAAGCCCAACCAGCCAAAATCCCGCGCCGTCACGGTGGCCAGTAAATACAGCCCCATGTTGGTCGGCGAGGTACGATGCGCTACTGCGGGCCGCGGATCTTCCTGAAAATTGTCCGGCGGCAAATGATTGTCTTCCTGCGTGACAAAGGTAGTGAAGAAATACCAGATTCGGCGGGCGTTATCACGCAACGACTGCGTGTCTGCAAGCGTCAACGGCCGCACCGACGCAGCGGCGGGAGGCAAGCTCATGATCCGCGCGAACAGCGGCGCCACCCACCACAACACCAGCAGGGGGGCGGCGATCCGTAGCGCTCCGGGATTGAAATACAGCACCGCCGCGCTGGCGCCGATTACCGCGCCGGTGGCGCTGCGCAACGGCCAGAGGAAATAAGTCAATGCAAGTCCGGATGATGCTTTGGCCTGCGCCGCCGTGGTCCATTCGAGCAACTTGCGCCGGGTAATAAATAATCGCGTCAAGGTGCGAATGATGGCGTCCGCCATGACCCAAGCCTGGTGCGCCAACAGAGTCACGGCGAACAGCGCTTGCCCAATCGCCAACAGGACTTTTTCACCAAATCCGCGCAGCGACTGCAACCAACGATCCATGCGCAGAAACGCCAACAAATTATCGAACAGCGCCACAGCCGCCGGCGCCGCGAGGGCAGCAACGACCAGCGCAAGCCATACGCCTTGCGGCGCCAAAGGCAACGACCAGGAAAGGACCAGCAACGACAGCGCGACGGGCGCCGACAGCGTGCGCCGCAGATTGTCCAGCATCTTCCAAAGCCCGATCGCGGGAATGTCGCGTCCACGCGATCCAAATATCCAGGGCAGCAATTGCCAATCGCCCCGAGCCCAGCGGTGCTGGCGCGCTGCCGCCACTTCGACATGGGATGGAAAGTCCTCAAACACTTCGACATCGCTCACCAACGCACAGCGCGCAAAGATCCCTTCAAACAAATCGTGACTTAACAATCGGTTCGGCGGCACACGTTGCGCAAGCGCCCGGTCAAACGCATCGATGTCGTAAAGCCCCTTACCGGTAAAGCTGCCCTCACCGAATAAATCGTAATAAACGTCTGAAGCGGCGCCGGCATAGGCATCAACACCGCCGGCGCCGGTAAACAGTTGCAGAAATACCGAACGTTCCTCCCGCTGCGGCAGCGTCGGCGTCACGCGCGGTTGCAGTAGACCATAGCCAAGCACGTTACGTTGCGTTGCACTATCGAAAATTGGCTGGTTGAGGGGATGGCAGGCAATACCGACCAATTGACTCACCGTATCGATCGGCAGCTTGGTGTCGGCATCGAGCGTGATGACATAACGAACACTTTTCGGCGCTACCGCCTCACCCGGCTGCGGAGGCAGAAATGATGTATCGGTCGCGCCCCGCAACAGTTGATTGAATTCCGTCAACTTGCCGCGCTTGCGTTCCCAACCCATCCATTTATCTTCGCCTTCGTTCCATTGCCGGCGCCGATGGAACAGATAAAACCGTGGCACGCCGGAGGTATTGTGACGAGCATTCAGCACAGCGATTTCCGCTCGCGCGCAATCCAACAATGCCGCGTCGGCCGCTAAGGTTTCCGAATCCGCATCGACCCAATCCGCCAGCATCGCGAAATAGACGGCGCCATTGGGATTGGCGAGGTAATAAACCTCCAATTGTGCGATCTGTTCGCGCGCGGCGAAAATGCTGGTCAGCAATGTTGGCACCACCACGAACGTTGCAGACTCGCTCGGCGGTCCATTATCGAGCTGAATACGCGGCAGATGGCGGGGTTTAAAAGCCCGCGTAACGAGTCGATTCACCAATGCCACGGCGACATCGCTGGCGGGCAATAAACTCAGCAATCCGAGCGCGATGATTTGTATTGTTGTTAACCCTGCCGCAATACTGATCCACAGCGGCGCAGCCGCAACAAGCAGTGTAAGAGTAGCGATGCTGGTTAGATAATTGGCGGCAGGATTGCGGCTGTAAATGCGTTTCAGCCGCTGTAATAAGCGAGGGCGATACTTGAGTTCGTTTTCGAGCGCGCGACGTCCCTCGGCGATCAGAAAATAGCCTGGATCGCTCGCGCGCGAAGTGGTATCAATTGGCGGCGCGGCGATTTTCTTGAGAACGATTTGCGCAACATCGATTTCCGAAAAATCAGTGTATCTGGATAAATCCTCTAGAGCATGACGGTAACGATCGCGCGACGCGAAATCCATGGCGGCGTAGGTCGCGTGACTGCGCATTCGTTGGTCGACTAAGCTAGTCGCTTCAAAAAAGGTGCGCCAGTCGAAGGCCGAAATCGCGCGCATGCTACTAATAATATTGCGAACCGACATATTAGCGGCGGATTGCGCGGCGTGTTCACGTTGCACCAATTCATCGATGCTGAGTTTTTGTTCCGCCAACCAGTCAGTTAATAAGTTTGTTTCAAACGAAGTCGTGATGTGGCGGTCTCGCAGCCGTTGCACCAACTGAACCGCAAAAGCCCGTCGCAGCGGCTGATCGGGTAACTGCATAGCAACGCCGCTTACCTGCGGATCGGCGCCGGCAATCTCGTTGATATAATGATTCGCGAATTCTCGGCCACGTTGCGAGTTAGTTATTTTGTTCGCGAAGCGAGTCAAATTCTCGACCAGTACGACCCGTAACGTGATCGGCAGCGCCCAAATTTCCCCCATGGTTAATGCCGCCTCGTCTTGGTACGCCGAAACAAAACCAACCAACTGTTCGGGAGCGAAGCGGCTATCGGTATGGGCGACAAAGGCCCACGACATTCCGTATACCCTGGGATACCCCGCGAGAGGTCCGTCCGCCAATTTCGGCAACTCGCGATAAAACTGATCCGGAAAATGATCACGTATATCGTTGATCTGTTCCTCGACCACGTGGAAATTATCGAGCAACCATTCTGCCGCAGGTGTGATGGCGCGCTGATCTCGTTCGGCCTGCGCGATGGCGCGCAATGCGCTCTGCAGCGCCGTTCTGTTCGATTCGACGTTGAACGCCAGCGGCTTTCTCTTTTGCGGTGCTGTCGTGATTACTTGCGCGATCGCCAGTGTCCGCGCGTGTTGTTCCAAACGTTCTTGACTAAAAAGTTCCGCGCGAATCGGTTCTTCATCCTTCTCGATGGACGAAGCCCCGCGCTGGGTGAACATCAAATTATTTCGCCAGGTTGCGAACAAACGAGTCTCCTTTGACCAGGCAGTGTATGCGTAGTCTCACTGTTGTTCGACGCAGCAACCTTAGGCGCGGCGCGAAGCCGGCGTGGAAAATGAAAAGGAAGCAGCCGGTTGCAGTAGACATCATTGACCGGCGCCAGCCAGTTTTACACCGGTGGATTTGCTTCACCCAATCCGGCACTCTTGCACACACCGCCACGTCAGCCATGACCAGCAAGCAGAGTGCCGGGGCTATAGCCAATATTGCCAGAGTCGAGCACCCCATTCTTTCATTTTGAGCCCCGGGCTGCGCGATTCCCATTTCTCGCGTTCGATTGCAACCGATTCCGCCAAATCATGATCGAACATGCGCTGCATTTCATTCGCGAATTCTTCGCCAAGTATTATGGCGTTGACTTCATCGTTATGCAGAAAACTGCGCCAATCCATGTTGGTTGATCCGACGGTAGACCAAACGCCATCGATCACGGCAGTTTTGGCATGCAACAGCGCCTCGCGGTGCTCGAATATTTTTACGCCGGCCGCCAACAAGTCCGAATAATAAGAACGGCCGGCATGGAAGACGAGCGCAAAATCACTAAATCCGGGAAGTATCAATTTCACATCGACGCCGCGCTGTGCCGCGGCCTTCAGCGTTTCGATGGTTTGTGGATCCGGAACAAAATACGCCATCGTCAGGTAAATACTTTTCTCCGCATGGGCAATGGCGGAAAGTAAGATGACATAAGTTAAGTTCAGCGAATCATCGGGACTGCTGCTAGTGATGCTCACTACTTTGTCGTCCGTGGTCGAGACGTGCGGGAAATAATTTCTTTCCGTGACCGCCGCACCGCATTGTTTCGCCCAAGTGTCCACAAAAAGCCGCTGGAATTCAGCCACCGCGGGGCCATCGATTTGCACGTGGGTGTCACGCCACCCTTTATTCATGTCGGCTTTTTTACGTTTACTTTTACTGCCGAAAGATCCTGTTGAGTAGACTCCGCTAATATTGATTCCACCGGTAAATGCGGTTTCGCCGTCGACTATCAATATCTTGCGATGATCACGGTTGTTTATCCGCCATTTTCTTCCCTTCAGCGGATTTACCGGATTAAACTCGCACACCTTAATCCGGTTCGCTCGCAATCGGTCAAAAAACTCAGGTGGCGTGGAGATGGAACCCACCGAATCATAAATGATGTTGACGTCTACACCTTGGGCGCGTTTCACGATTAATAGGTCCGCTAATCGTTGTCCTATAACGCCATCGTCAATGATATAACTTTCCAAGTTGACGTGATCGCGCGCCCGTTGAATCGCCGCAAACATCGCATCAAACGTGGCGGGGCCGTCGACCAAAAGCCGCGCGGTATTGCCGGCAACCAGCGGCGGGCCGTTCACAGCTTCGACGTAGGTCAAGTGTCGGGTTAGCAAATTGACTTCGCCGTCAATCCGCAATTTTTTGATAGCCTGATCGGCGCGACGCTGCGACGCGCTACGGAAATCCGACAGCCTCTCCTGCTGTTGCCGCTGTGCAGAACCGTGTCGTAAACCCTTGAGATCAGGAAGAGATGCGCATCCGCAAAGCGTTGACAATAGCACTGCCCACAAGGCGTTTCGACAGTAGGGTTCTAGTGATTTGATTGTGGCCATTTTGTTATCGTTCATGATCGAAGCTCAACCTGTCACAATTGCTGGTGTTTGACCGCGCTTGCCCGACCTACCGAACGGCGCCGGTAATTGGCGGCGCCACAATCGATCCAATCAAGCCGGCATATTTCGAAGGCCGTAACAACAACGCTCAGCTTTTGCTCGATCCGTTTTTCATCGATGCAAAACTAACCACCGCAGCGCTCAAATCATGTCATGCGCGCTTGAAACGTTTGACCAGTTGCCAAACCAGCCATGCTCTCCTTAACCAGCTAAATGCCAGATTCGGGCTGCGTATGGTGAAAAGGGCAACGATACCGCTAATGACGCCTAATTTTGACCGCAGAGAATTGGCCAATCGAAGCACGGTTGCAACGTAATCAACACGAGGCTGCAGTTGTTCGAAATCGCGCTGAATCTGGTAGCGGTAGGAATCGTTGCGGGCGACCAGGCCTTCACGACGCTGCCTGATTGCTTGTCTGCGCGCCGCTGAGTTCACGGAGCCCTATTTTTTCGAATCGACTGAAACATAGTTTTCAACCAGCGACAGTAGGTCATCGGCATGTTCTTCTTCCATTGCCAGAATGCCTTCAAGCATGCGCCGCGTGGTCGAGTCGTTATCACCCAGATAGTTGATCATCTCCCGGTAACTATCGATGGCTATGCGCTCGGCGACTAAGTTTTCCATGATCATATCGACGAGGGAGTCGCATTCGACGTATTCAGCATGACTGCGCCCGGAGAGTTCATCCGGTGAAAATTTCGGTTCGCCGCGCAATTGAACGATACGGCTCGCGATCTGATCCGCGTGCGCTTGTTCTTCAATCGAGTGCTGCATAAACTCCTGCGCTACACTTTGTGCGCTCAAACCCGCCGCCATAAAGTGGTGGCGTCGATAGCGCAAGACACATACCAACTCCGTGGCTAAGGCGTCATTGAGTAACTTAATGACTGTTTCCCGATTGGCGCCGTACGAATCTGTGATCGCACCTTCTTCTATATTTTGTCTAGCTCGCTGCCGAAGCGTTGCCACGTCGGTCAGAACAGGCGACTGCGCCGTCATGTTACGTTCCTTTTTTGAATTCACGTCAATATGGTTTGCCATCGTCGTCGATAAACTAACGCCTGCTTACTAGCATGCCGATGATTACGCCGACTGAGCCGACGATCGCAATGGCTTTCCACGGATTATCCGCGACATACTTTTCCGTCACGGCTGCCGCGTGTTCCGCCTTGTGGTTAATAATCGACTGCGCATCCCCCAGCCTGACCTTAGCCGCGCTTAATTTTTCTCTAAATTTATCCCGGGCGGCGATTAAGCCTTCGCCAGAATAATTAGCGGTTGCCATCAGCAGTTCTTCAGCGTCCGCCACGACGTCCTTAAAGCCCGCCGCTAACGATTCGACGGTGTTGTCAATCGTACGCTCGGCTGACTGCAAACCTTTGTTCAAGGCTCGTTTGGGGTCGTTTTCACTGTAAGTGGTACTGTTCATAATGTCTCCAAATGATTAAGGTTTGCGCCGGATCAAGCCCATAATTAGCGTCACGGCGGTGACCAAAAGAAATACAAAGAATAGAATTTTCGCGATTTCGCTGGCGCCGGCGGCAATACCGCCGAAACCAAACAACGCTGCGATCAGTGCAATGACAAAAAAAACAGCCGCATAGTGCAACATAAAACCTCCGATCAACTGCTAATGTGTCGAATCAAAAACGATCAAACTGTGATTAAGTGGCGCCGCCCAAAAATTCGAATATTGTTTTGATTAACCCTAAGGTGGTTGTAGATCTTTTTAACACCAACTACTGAACTGACGATTTGAAACACTCGTTGCAATTGCGCCTGGCTCGGGACTGAGCCCCTAAGCGTTACGGCGCCCGTAACAGTCTCAACGCTAATATCGGCATCCCGCATGCCAGGCTCATTCAACAACGCAGCTTGCACCCGGCTCGAGATCGCGGGATCGTCCACCGGGCGATCCAACGTTGTTTTTGGGACGATCCTATTCTCACAACCCAGGAACGCGATTCCAAGCGCAGCTATCGTTAATGCCAAGAATGCTTTTTTCATCATGATTACCCCTCGGTCGCATTGATACCGTCTACGCAAAAAGCCTGCTATTGCGATCTAAGTCGATTCGATAGAACCGTTACGCTTAGGGCACCAGCAACCTCTGTGCCAAGGATTATGTGCGGCATCGATGCGCGCGTTACGACGGAGAAAAGCAAGAACGTTGAAACCAGAGGACAAAAAATACCGCTGAGTACCGGCAATATTTACAAACTTAGCGTAATTTTTACCGAATTCG
The DNA here is from genome assembly GCA_031380185.1 of Pseudomonadota bacterium. Taxonomy (GTDB): domain Bacteria; phylum Pseudomonadota; class Gammaproteobacteria; order Burkholderiales; family JALYOK01; genus JALYOK01. The sequence continues at coordinate 10,601 of JANNFT010000153.1, read as the reverse complement.
GCACGGTCTCGCGGCAAAAGTCGCGTAAAGAAATTACGCCGAAAGATTGTCTTTCGATTCGCGAGGAGGCACGTGCAGCGGAAGCAATAATCGAATGCTTGCGCCCTGAGTTTCGGTAGGAAAGGCGGTTACAATTTCGCCGCCACACGCCTCCACTAGCATGCGCGCGACACTAATCCCGGCGTCGTTCCCGGTGGCGACGAACGCAAGGTTTTCGTTGTCCTGTTGCGGTTGAACCTGCGTCACTGCGCCGTGCAAAACAACTTCCGCAAACAGCGCCGAAGTAAACGCATGGATGCGCAGGCGCTCGCCGTGCCGTGACGCCTCCACGAAATTAACCATGAGATTAAGCAGGGCCAGCTTGAGTTCGAACGGGACGCCATGAACGATTATTGGATCTTGCGGCAAGTGCAGTTCCAGACGAATTTGTTTTGCAATGGTTTCGTGATTTAAGTATCTTGCTACCTCTTTAATTACATCACGAAGATCAAACGCTACAGATGCGGCATGTTTTGCGGAGCCAATCAAATTTGGGATATCCGCGATTTGGGTCTTTAGCCTTGCCAACTCTTCGCGAAGAATACCCTTATCGCGTTCCCATTTCGTTAATAAATCGGACGGTGCGCCGAGCGCACCGGCGAATGGTAATCGCTCCATCAACTCCAGGGTAATGCGCATTGTATTTACTGGAGCGTTCAGATCATGCACCAAAGTTGAGACGAGGTAGCGCTGTATATTTTGCTGGCTTGCGAGGACTAGTTGCTGTTCCAAGCCGCTCAAGCTTTGTCGATCCTTGAGCAACATGACATAACATTCACAATCTCCGTGGCTCAGGGGGTAGATTTCCATCCGCAGCAACCGTGTCGAATTGGATGTCTGAAATTCAGTTCGGTGGTGCAAAGGTTTACTATTTTTTTCCAATCGAAACAGATCGGGTAATTGCAGACGCTTATACGAATCTGCCCAGCCGCGCTTCAAGTCATCGGCATCCGCACAACCAAACAACAGGTGCGCATTTAGACTTGCAAATTTCAGGCCGGTATCGCCATCGAGCAATAAAACCGTGCGATTCAGCAGCTTCGCCAGCATCTCGAATTCTGCGATATTTGAAGTCGTCATTTGCTTGGATCTCGGCATTGTTTCTTGCCCAGCGCAACTGTTTTAAACATTTGTCGCGATTTTTGCAGCGCAAAGGTCAATCTTACAATGAGCCACGATGAAAGAAGTGGTTGGATGTTCCTATGAAAGTCTATATTGCTTTGCCGCAAGAATATTTCTTGTCACCGGCAGGAACGAAGTACCCCCCGCCGGAGAAACAGTGCCTAAATATTAAACCTGCGGCTTGGACTCAGAAACGGCAGTTGACCGCTCCTGCCCTCTCGGTTCAATTTTTGAGCAACCAGAATGAAGACTCCCGTTGTCGTTAACGTAGCTTGATCTATATACCGGCAAGATAGTCATGATGGAAGCAGCTTCTATGCCATCGTGCTTGTCGTTAGACCGTAGCTATGAACAGGCATGATTGGTGCTTAAGATTCAGAATTATGGTGCGATTAACTCCAGGCAAAGTTCGGCGAATGATAAATGTTAATCTATTTTCGGCTGGTGCAGTACTGACTAAAGTACGCAACGCTCGACGATGTTCAATGTGCAATAAGGTACAGGGACAGCCGGTCGCGCTAGTCGAGGTAAACACATTCAGATTGAGCTTTGTCCCCTGTTCGGTTTCGCGACCGGCGTTGCGACGGCCTTGATAAAATTGCCTCAACCAGTTGGCGCACGTCAAACCCGAGTTAGACCGATGGACGAAGGCATAGGGGTAACGCCGCATAGCCGTAGCAGCGGCAGCCTGAAGGGCATGCGCATTTTGGTGGTGGACGACGACCGCAATACCCGAGAGATGTTGGGCGAGATATTGCGCCTGTACGATGCGGACGTACAGACGGCGGAGTCGGTAATTGATGCCCTGAATTTGTATCAAAAATGGCATCCGACGCAAGTAGTATCAGACTTGGGCATGCCGGGGCAAGATGGTTACGATTTAATTCGGAGTATCCGCGCCCTGCCCGGCGGCTTCGCCATAAAAGCAATTGCCGTCACCGGTTATACGAAAGATGAGGATCGCGATTCCGCTTTCGCCGCCGGCTATGACATGTTCTTGAGTAAACCCGTAGATATCGATAGTCTCATTCATTTGCTTAGCACAACAGATAGGACTTAGCGTGTATCGGTGACGCTGCCGGCGTCACTTCGCGATAACCATTCTCGATCTTTGGCAAATTCACCACGCGTCGCGGCGAAAAATCCTGGAATGCTGCGCAGTTTCGCCAGCACTATGAACCAAAGTCCTAAGCCGGCCAATGCAAAGAAACCTGCTGCCGCGCCCAACGCAAGCAAACGGTGCGTGTCCCAAAAGATTACTACCACCAGCAGGGTTACCAATATCAGAAACAGTCCGGCACAGGTAAGAATGATGCCGCAGAGAATCAACAGCGACAACAAATTCATACCTGTCTCCTGCAAGTCCAACGCGAATAACGTCAACCGCGTCTCTACGATCCCAACGACATTTCTGGCAAGATTAGCGATCGAACCCATCAGGTTCGGCTTGTGATTTTGCATTTAGACACCCTCTCGACCTACGTTACGCCTGATTGATTTAATCCATTCGCATTAATCATTCATGCACTGCCTCGGACAAACATTATTAGAAAATCAGTACGCCGAGCAGAACACCAAAAATCAATACGACGAGGAAGATTGCAAGGGCAATGAAAAACAACACCTTCGCGATCGATTTCGCCCCAACGGCCACGTTAGTAAAGCCAAAAAATCCGGCTACTAAAGAAATAACGAAAAAAATTATCGCTAATTTAAGCATCGGAGTTTCCAAATGACATAGCGGCCTTTCCTTTGTATATTCTACAAATGATTTGTAAATTTCGGAGGTCTGTTAGGTCGAACGCGCGGAACAAGTTCGCCACACCCACTCCAAAATAGTTTAGCGTTGCAATAGCAACGCAACTCTCATGCCAATAAAAAGCGCTAAGCCCGTCGCTAGTACTGAGGAAGCTCTGAAAAAGTTTGAGTTCTCAACGAGAAACGGCGCAGAGCTCCCTAACCATATTCGCGCAGACGGTTGTAGAGTGTCTTCAAGCTGATGCCCAACATTTCGGCGGCCTTTTCCTTTTTACCGCCGCACTGGTCCAGGGTGGCATACACAAGTCGGCGTTCGACGTCGGCGATCGTGGCGCCTACGGCAACGTTTAGGTATGGCCCGGTATCTTGCTTCTGTAGCCCCAAATCCTGCGGCAGATCACGGCTGTCTATCGTGTCGTCTTCCGCCATGATGTAGGCGCGCTGCACCACATTGCGCAGTTCGCGAACGTTTCCCGGCCAACGGTAAGCGCGCAGCACATCGATCGCGTCCGGCGCGAATACCTTTGCTGAATCCTCTGTCCTGTTTAACTCCGCCAGGAAATGATTCGACAAAAGGCCGATGTCTTCCTGACGATCCCGCAATGACGGCACCTGCAGCGGAAAAACTTCAAGTCGATAGTGCAGGTCTTCGCGTAACTTCCCGCTGGCGACGGCTTCCATCGGCACGCGATTGCTGGCGGCTATTATTCGAACGTCGCCTTGTAGCACGTCGTCGGAACCGACACGCGAAAAAGTTCCGGACTCGAGCACTCTTAGCAACTTGACTTGCAGTTCTAGCGGCATTTCCGTAATTTCGTCAAGAAACAAGGTGCCGCCGTGGGCGCGTTCAAAGTAACCGCGATGCTGTCGACTGGCCCCTGTGAAGCTGCCTTTTTCATGGCCGAACATTTCGCTTTCGATAAGCTGCGGGGAAATGGCGCCGCAGTTGACGGCAAGAAAGGGTTGTTTTTTGCGCCGGCTCAACTGATGAATGGTTTGCGCCACCATTTCTTTTCCGGTTCCGCTTTCACCGGTAATTAAAACGGTGGCCGCGGTTGGCGCAACGCGCGCGATTTGGTCATAAACCCGCTGCATTACCGGCGACACGCCTAACAAGTTCCCGAAGCGCCCGAGTGTGCGCAGCTCGCCCCGCAGATTGTTGATTTCTGATTTTAAATCCGCCGGACGAGCGACGCGAGAAAGTATTCCTTGAAGCTGCGCGATATTCACGGGCTTGATCAGATAGTCCGCGGCTCCCAGGCGCAGCGCCTCAATGGAACTTTCCAGACTTGCGTGACCCGTCATCAAGATAATTTCTGTGGTGGCGCGCGATTCCACGTCTTGAATCAAATCCATGCCACTGCCATCGGGAAGCATAAGGTCCAATAAAACCACATCGGGTCGGCGAATTGCCATTTGCCGCCTTGCTTCCTGCAGGTTACTTGCCGTCGATGTTGTAAACCCCTCGCTCGCGACTAATTCCGATAAGGTGCTCGCCGCGTTGACATCGTCGTCTACGACTAGTGCGTGAGGCATCTGGCTCCGCCGAGAAAAAAGACTGTTAAGTGGCTCATGAATTCAAAATTACGGCTGCGCGTTATTGCACATGTTTGGAGGATTTTTCAAAATACTAAGCACATTTTGTACCAATTACAAAAAATCGGGTTAAAAAGTTCGGTGAAGTGCTTAGTGAATCTCTATTCAACTTCGTACAACCTCGCTGCGCGGAGATGGGTACCATGCGGTTTTATAAGCACGCGCCGCGCGTATCGACGGCTACAGTTGTCGGCAATGCGCCGGAAATAAATTTTTCATTGGATTTATTTTTGGTCGAATGGAGCAATCATGCATTCCGGGCGCAGCCATTGGTCAAATTGTTCAACAGTCACGAACCCCAAGGCGATCGCCGCTTCGCGCAAGCTGATGCCGCGGTCATGGGCTAGCTTGGCGATCTCTGCCGCCTTGTCATAACCGATGTGCGGCGTCAGCGCGGTAACCAGCATCAGCGAATTTTGCAGCAGCCGCTCGATCTGCGTTACGTTGGCGCTAATGCCTTTTGCGCAATGCTCGTCGAAGCTCGCGGCCGAATCAGCCAGTAAGCGTGCGCTCTGGAGAAAATTATGGATGATCATCGGCTTGAAAACGTTGAGCTCAAAATTGCCGAGTGCGCCGCCGATGTTGATGGCTACATCGTTTCCAAAAACTTGACAGCACGCCATGGTGAGCGCTTCGGCTTGAGTCGGATTTATTTTGCCGGGCATGATTGAACTGCCCGGCTCGTTGGCGGGGATTGTCAGTTCGCCAAGGCCCGCGCGTGGACCGGACGCGAGCCAGCGGATATCGTTGGCAATTTTCATCAGCGAGGCGGCCACGGTTTTTAGTGCCCCGTGCGCGTGCACCAGCGCATCGTGGCTTGCCAGAGCCTCGAATTTGTTCGGCGCGGTTACGAACGCAAGCTGCGTAAGCTGCGCGAGTTGCGCGGCCACGCGCATGCCGAACTGCGAATGTGTATTCAGGCCTGTGCCCACGGCCGTGCCGCCGATGGCGAGTTCAAGGATATGCGGCAACGCGTCGCCAACATGGCGAATGCCGTGATCCAATTGCGCCACATATCCGGAAAATTCCTGACCCAAGGTCAGCGGCGTCGCATCCTGCAAATGGGTGCGCCCGATTTTTACGATGGCGGCGAATTCCCGTCGTTTCGTTTCCAGCGTACTGCGCAACTTTGCCAGGCTCGGCAGCAGATGCCGCACCACGCTTTCTGCCGCGGCAAGATGCATTGCGGTGGGAAAAACATCGTTTGACGATTGGCCGCGATTGACATCGTCATTGGGGTGAACAAGCCGGCGCGGCCCGCGCTCGCCGCCCATCATTTCGGAGGCGCGATTGGCCAGCACCTCATTCATGTTCATGTTGCTTTGGGTGCCCGATCCCGTTTGCCAAACCGAGAGAGGAAACTCGATATCGTGCTCACCGTTGATCACCTCGTCGGCGGCGCGCACGATGGCAGCGCTTTTAGCCGGGTCAAGCAACCCCAACTCCGAGTTAATGCTGGCCGCGGCGCGCTTTACCAGAGCCAAGGCGCGGATCATTTGCGCTGGCATGCGTTCAGTCGAGATATGGAAATAACGTATCGAGCGCTGTGTCTGCGCACCCCACAAGCGCTCGGCCGGCACTTCGATGGCGCCGAGACTGTCGGTTTCCGTGCGCTGTAAAGCCATTTTGGCCGCTCCGGGTTTGTTTTTCCTAGCCTACCTTAAACCTAGAAACGGCCTGCAGTCGGCTGCGTGTAACGAACGCGTGGCTCTGGCGCCAGCGGTTCAGGTCTGCCGAGCATGACCGGCAGGCGCACGATGAATTCACTGCCTTGGCCGACCCCGGCGCTGTGGGCTTCCACAGTGCCACCGTGCATTGCCACCAACTTCTTCACCAGGGTTAGTCCGATGCCCAGCCCGCCCTGCGAACGTTCCAATGACGGGTCGACTTGCTTGAACATGTCAAAGATCAGGGGCAACTGGTCGGCGCCGATGCCGATGCCCGTGTCCCGTACTCGGATGACCGCCTGGTCGCCTTCCTGCTCGGTGATCAGCCAAATGCTACCGCCCTTCGCTGTGTACTTGGCAGCGTTATTGAGCATGTTGCCCACCACTTGCGCCAATCGGTGAAAGTCGCCATCCAGATAGATGGGATGGGGCGGCAACACGACCGAAAGTTCCTGGCCCATGCTCTCTGAAAGCGGACTCGCCGCTTCCACCGCATGGGATACAACGGAAGCCAGTTCCGTTCGACCCTTGCGAAGTTCTATCGTGCCCCGGCTAATTCGGCTTACATCAAGCAAGTCGTCAACAAGATGCACCAATTGGCTCAATTGCCGTTCCATCATGCTGCGGACACGCTCGAGGATATCGCCGCTAATGTCCCTACGTTTCATGATTTCCAGCGCATTACAAATGGGAGCGAGCGGGTTGCGAAGTTCGTGAGCCAGCATCGCTAAAAACTCATCCTTGCGGTGGTCCGCCTCCTGTAGCGCCGCGATGTGACGTTCGCGCTCGTTTTCCAAGCGCTTGCGCTCGGTAATGTTGGTGAACAGGATGGCGACTTTGCGGCTCTCCGGCCCGCCGACACGGAATGCGTACACGTCGAACCAGCGGTTCATTACGTCCGAACCGTCGACGAAGCGTACTGCCGCGCCGGTCACGGCGACCTCGCCGTAAATTTCGAACCAGCGCGCTTCGAGGCCGGGGAGGAGTTCGCGCGCCGTCTTGCCCACGGCATTCGTGAGCCCTGTCAGCCCCTCGAACATCGGGTTGCATTCCAGGAAACGGTAGTCATTCGGCTTGCCGTTCTTGTCAAACAGCATTTCGATGACGCTAAAGCCTTGGTCGATCGAGTTAAACAGCGTGCGGTACTGCACCTCGCTCGAACGCACCGCGAGTTCGGCGCGTTTTTGCTGGGTGATGTCCCGAACCACGATGTTGATGCCGAGCACTTGCCCGTCACTGTTGGATATTGGGATGTAGGAGAGTAGCCAGTCGCGGAACTCTGACAGGTTGGTTGGGTTGGGACCGCGCAGCTCGATTTCTTCCACTCGCTCGCCGGCGAGCGCACGGCGGTAGTATGGCTCGATGACATCGTACAATGCCGCCGGCAGCACTTCGCGCAGCGATTTGCCGATGTGGTCGTCGACGCTGCGGCCGTTGATGAAGGCAAGGGTTTCATTGATAGTGACAAAGCGCAAATCCACATCGACAAACGCCAAACCCACGGGCGCCGAGGCGTATACGGCGCGCAGCTCGGCGTAGCGCTGTTCGGCCAGCGACCGGGCTTCGCCGAGCCGCGCCTGCGACGTCTCGAGCTGCAACACCCGCTGGCGCAATTCGATCTCGGTCATGACCGCAGCGGCCAGGTCAGTGAGCGTGGAGATATCGTCGTCAGTCCATGCGCGGGGTTGGCCGTCGATGACACAGAAAGTGCCGAGCGTATGACCCTCGGCGCTGACGAGCGGCACGCCGGCGTAGGCGATGAGGTTGAAATTACGCACCGCCGAGTGGCCCGTAAAGCGTGGATCGATGCGCGAATCACTGACAATCAGCGGCGCCGAAGCCGCCACTGGATACGGACAAAACGAGTCGGCTATCGGCACTTCTCGCGGCATCGAGGCTAGCGCCTCGGCAGACGCGATCGCACTTTTGAAAAACACGCGCCGGTCGTCGACCAGGCTGACAAAAGACGCCGCCACATGCAACAAGCGCCGCGCAAGCCGGGCGTGGCGGTCGAAGGCGGCCTCCGCCGGGGTGTCGAGGAGGCCGGTCGCAAGTACGGCCGCCACGCGCTCGGGATCGCCGACGGATGCTGCAAAGGTAATCGAGTCAAAAGTATTTTTCATAGCATCACTAAGTGCGGCCTTCGCGAGGGCGTCAGCATAGCACGCAATGTGCGGCGGGCTAGTATAGTGCCGCGCACTGAAGGGGGCAAACAACAATGACGGATTTGGGGAACTGGCCTGAAACCCGCATGGGCATTTCTTCCTAGGCCATGCCCTGCCACGCGGCAATCTGGGCGCGGCTCTTGGCACAGAGTCAAAAACGACTGCTGAATACATTGGCAATGCGTACAGCATAGGCTGCCGGGCACCTTGGGCCATACTTAATGCCACATTTCGTCCGCACCACGATTTCTATGTACGCTACCGCACAGACCACGGCGGTAACTTTGGGTAGTCTCGTCGCAATCGCAGCAGGAGTAATGAAATGCTAAACGATCCTTTCCATGAACCGGGTTCAAGGTCCGTGCGCAGTTTCGGAAGAAACAAGGCGCTTTCCATGAACCTCCGTTATCCACAGGGCATTGGCATCGTAGCCCTTCCCCCCTTTTGTAAAGGGGGATTGAGGGGGATTTTCAGGCGCCTATCGTGAGCCACCGCCACAAAATCCCTCCCAGCCTCCCTTTACAAAAGGGAGGAGCGAGCACGCAGCCGGTTCATGGCCCGTGCGCAGTGTCGGAAGAAACAAGGCGCTTTCCATGAACCTCAGTTATCCACAGGGCGTTGGCGTCGTAGCCCTTCCCCCTTTTGTAAAGGGGGAATGAGGGGGATTTTCAGGCGCCTATCGTGAGTCACCGCCACAAAATCCCTCCCAACCTCCCTTTACAAAAGGGAGGGGCGAGCACGCAGCCGGTTCATGGTGCGTGTGTCGTATCGGCAGCCCCGACACAGGGAGCTCACAATGACATCAGAGGAGAACGGGAACTAAATCGAGTTCGGCGCCGTCGGTTTCCTACTCGCGCGTCTGGGCTATAATTCCACGCACTGACGCTGGAGTGGTTCGCTCTATGAAAAACGCGTAACTAACGTTGGCGAAACGCGAGCGTCGCCTTCCCGGTCGTAACGGTTAAGCAATTGATCTCTATGGAAGACCAAGATAGCATTCAAGTTATGGACTCTCTGGTGTTTCGAGTTGAAAAAGGCGCCGATGCGGTGGAAATTGCTGAGGCAATTGTCTCGACATGGCGCAAGGTCGACGCTGCCCTGAATCCCATCATCGGACACGGCGGCGTCGCCGCTCTCTACAAGCGCAGCCTCTCCCTCGCAGCCCAGGCTCACCCCTGGCTGGCCGGCGCCCATGAAGGCGTTCAGACGGCCATGGATCTCGCAGCACTGAAAGCTGTGCTCGCGCAGCAATGCAGCGCCGACACCGCCGCCGGTGGCGGCGCGCTTTTGAACACGTTCTACCAGTTACTGACCGGTTTGATCGGAACCTCGCTCACCGGGCAATTGCTTTCTTCCGTGTGGACAAACGCTTTTCAGCCCCCCCCCCCGCAGAATAGGACAGCCGCATTATGACTACTAAGGTAACAATCAACCGTTTGGCCACCGGCGTGCCCGGCCTCGACGCGGTGCTCGGAGGCGGATTGCCGGAGTTCTCGTTCAATCTCATCGCGGGGGCGCCCGGCTGCGGCAAAACGACGCTGGCGCACCAGATGATGTTCGCGCTGGCGACACCGGAACGCCCCGCGCTCTACTTTACTGTGTTGGGCGAACCGCCGCTGAAGATGCTGCGCTACCAGCAGCAGTTCGATTTCTTCGACCACGAATCGGTCAACCGCTCGGTCCGCTTCATGAATTTGACGGACGACAGCATAACGGGTGATCTTGACCAGGTGCTGCGCCGCATAGTCGCCGCGGTGGAAGCGCACGCTCCCGCGCTGGTAGTCGTCGACTCCTTCCGCTCCATGGTGCGCGCGGGCAAGACCGAGGGCGAAATACCCAACAACCTGCAAAAGCTCGTGCAACAACTGGCGTTGCTGATGACGAGTTGGCACGCTACCACCTTCCTGATCGGCGAGTACTCCACCGAGACCGAAGCCAGCCCGGTGTTCACGGTGGCCGACGGGCTGATCTGGCTGCACCAGAGCGTGCAGCGCAACTCCATGGTGCGCAAGATGGAGATCATGAAAATGCGCGGCCAAGCGACGCAGCCGGGATTGCACACTTTCCGCATCAGCGCCGCCGGTATCGAGGTGTTCGGACCTGCGCGCGTTTTGGGTACTCCGTACGGCAAGGCGCATACGGGAATCGCTCCTCGTCTCTCGACCGGTCTAGCGCTACTGGACGAAATGCTTGGCGGCGGCGTGCCGCGCGGCTATTCGGTGCTCGTCGCCGGCCCTTCGGGATCTGGCAAGAG
>JANNFT010000113.1:0-2572 GCA_031380185.1 Pseudomonadota bacterium | reverse complement strand
TATCTTGATTTGCGTATTAATGCTTACGCCGCCGAACATCGCCATGGAGGTCAGCTTGGAATATTTACCGTACGTGCGCACGCTTTCTTCGACCTGCGCCGCGAGCTCGCGCGTCGGCGCGAGGATCAGCGCGCGGATCGGCGCACGGCCTTCCGATGGGCCTTTACCGGTACGGTTTGAGAGCCGATGCAAAATCGGCAAGGTAAAGCCGGCGGTCTTGCCGGTGCCGGTTTGCGCGCCGGCCAAGAGATCGCCGCCGGATAACACGGCGGGAATCGCTTGCAATTGAATAGGGGTGGGCACCGTGTAACCGTGTTCAGCAACGGCGCGAACAATTTCATCGGCCAGGCCGAGGGAAGAAAAGGACATACAACTCCAAATGGAAAGATCAGCCTGTCGCCGCAATCAGAGGGGCGCCAGTCTCAGGCAGAAGGGAAAAACTTTGAAAGGCCAGATTGGCTGCGGCGCGAGGACTGGAAACTAATGCCGCGGCGCGAAGTATACAGGGATTTGGGTTTGGGGGTACATGATTGATTGAAGCGCGGCTGGGCCTCAACTCTTGTCATTCCCGCGAACGCGGGAATGACACATCGGATATTCGCGGTTACTTCTCATAGGAACGCGATGGCGACTACCAGGAAAAAACTTTTAACTCACTGCGACCGGTAAGCTAGCCCAGCCACGCAAAGTATTATTCAACTGCAATGTCGGTTCACCAACGATCTTAATCGTCACCACACGCTTCGCGAGTTCCGTCAATATAATTTCGCCTTCCATCCGTGCGACGGCTTGGCCGACGCAGCCATGAATGCCGGCGCCGAACCCCACGTGACCTAACGTCTTGCGGCGAATATCAAAGCGATCAGGGTCCTCCCACTTGCGCGGATCGCGATTTGCTGCGGCGAGGAATAGCAACACCTTCTGACCGTCTTCAAGTTGTACGCCAGCGACAGTTACGGGCTTGGTCGTGGTGCGGAAAAAAGTCTGCACCGGCGATTCAAATCGGATCACCTCTTCAAACGCTGAACGTGCCAGCGTCGGCTCAGCGCGAAACTCGCGCCACTGGTCTGGATTTTTCGCAAAGCAATAAATCGCATTACCGAGGGCATGAACCGTAGTATCAAGTCCCGCGGAAATGAACGATCGCACCAACAGCGCCGCCTCGTCTTCGCTCACTTTCTCCGCATCGGCTGCGGCGTAGATTTGCGCGCCGAATCCGTTCGGCGTAAGTGCAGTACGGCGACATTGCGTCATCGCCCATTCAAGTAACGCCTTCGCATTCGCCATCGCATCTTCAAATAATTTATTACGCGGGCCGAAGGCGTTGAACACCATGCTGCCGTAGGGCAACAAATTCTCGCGGCCATCGGGCGACATGCCGACCGCGTCGGGAAACACTTTCACCGGATAAACTTCCGCTAAATCTTTCACGACATCGAAGCTACCGCGTACGACGAGTTCATCGAGCAAGCGCACTGCTTCTTTCGTGAATGGTTCGCGCAACGCCTCGATCGCTGGTCGCGATACGACGCGCATCATCACGTTGCGCGTGCGGGTGTGCAAAGGCGGATCCGCTTCCAACAACAAGCCCGGCGTGCGCCAAGGCTTCTCCTTGCGAAAATCGCTCAAGCCCACGCCGGCACTCGAACAATAAGTCTCCCAGTCGCTCAACACCGCGTGCACTTGCTCATGCCGCGCCATCGCCCATACGCCGTAACGCTCCAGCCAAACCACCGCCCCTGCCTCGCGCAACTCATCGTGAAATTTGTGGGGACTGGTTAGAAATTCATCGGAGAACGGGTCGATTTGAGAGATCGGATAATTGATTTTGGTCCGGGAGGTTGCGTCCATGGAGTAATTGCTTGAGGAGGAAATTTATTCGAAAAGAATGTATTTTATCCTTTGCCGAAAGCTGGCCACTTTGTTCTGTGAACTGCAAAATGCTGTATGCAAAAATTAGCCAGGGCGCTGGTAAAAACCAAGGCGTCGTCCCGGCGAAGGCGGGACCCAGTGTTGTCAAATAAAGACCGAATGGATCCCCGCCTTCGCGGGGATGACAGAGCACGCTAGCGCTGTCTTTACTTCAAAATATCCTTAACGGCATCCAACGCCGCTTGCGCACAGGCTTCGTCTTGGTCGCCGGTTGCGCCGCTCACGCCGATACCGCCGATATGCTTACCGCTCGCGGTGATGATCGGCAATCCGCCGGGGAAGGTCGCAGTTCTCGGCACCAATTCCAAGCCTTTAACCTGTGAGGCGATCTCGCCGAATTTTCGGGTCGAAAACGGGATGCCCGCTACCGTGTTCGCCTTCATTTGCGAAACTTCGATGCTGATGTGAAATGAATCATCCATGCGGCTGAAATGTTTCAGATTGCCACCGTCGTCGACGATAGCGATGATGATTTTCCAGCCTTCAGCTTTTGCCTTTGCTTCGCAGGCGGCAGCCATTTTTTGCGCCGTCGCTTGAGTCAGAAATGTTTTTGCTTCTTGCGCCGTTGCGACATTGAGAGCGCCAAGACTCATACCGATGAACCCGCTGATTGCCAAAAGTTTTGCTGCACGCATTATTT
>JANNFT010000012.1:0-2517 GCA_031380185.1 Pseudomonadota bacterium | reverse complement strand
TACCGGGAAACTGAAACACGAGATGGTGCTCGGTACGCGGAAAGAACTGAAGGAGCACGCGGCTTTGATGCAGAAATTTCCGGAGATGGAGCATGCCGATGCCAACATGCTTAGCCTGTCACCGGGGAAAACCGGTGAGATCTTTTGGCAGTTCACCAATAGCGGTACGGTCGACTTCGCTTGTCTTCAGCCGGGCCATATGGAAGCCGGAATGGTCGGCAAAGTCGCGGTCAAACATTAATTCATTTTTTTATGGAGAGGAACACCATATGAAACGCACTCATTTACTTTCCTTGGCGTTAGTCATGTCCCTAATTTCGCCACTTTCCCAAGTCTACGCCGGTCAGCATGACAGCCATCATGCCGATTCGACTGCGATGACCGCAGGCGAAGTCAAGAAAGTCGACAAGGAGACTGGCAAAGTCACCATTAAACATGGCCCGATAAAAAACCTGGATATGCCCGGCATGACGATGATCTTTCGCGTCAGAGACGCCGTTATGCTCGAGCAACTCAAGGAAGGGGATACGATCAACTTCGCAGCGGACAAGATCAATGGCGCCTTCACGCTGATGCAGGTAGAACAGACAAAGAAGTAGCGCCGCGCCCTGGGGTGGATGTCTTTTGACCGCTCAGGGCGGTACCCTGCTAAAATCCGACGGGTTTCTTTTGGCAGAGATGCCGGCCTAAAGTCAAACATGAAATCTTATCTAGACACCGGCAAGCCGAATCCTGAATTTGCCCTTGTTAGCTACAAGAAATTGGCTCGTCAATACGATGCGTCGTGCCGTCTCATTGATCCCGTTCGCCGCAAAACCATCGAACTGCTTGCGCTTGCGAAGGGTGAAACTGTCATTGACATTGCATCTGGAACAGGCTTGTCTCTGCCAGAATTGTCCGAAGCAGTCGGACCGCAGGGCCGAGTGATCGCTATCGAACTGAGTCCGGACATGGCTGAGATTGCGAAGCGGCGTATCGATTTTCATCACCTCGCTAACGTGACGCAGATCGTCGCGCCGACGGAATCGGCAATCATTGATGTCAGCGTCGATGCGCTGCTGTTTCACTATACCCATGACGTGCTGCGCAGCACCACCGCACTTGACCGTGTATTTCGCAAGGTCAAGCCTGGCGCACGCATCGCGATTGCCGGGTTTAAATTGCCCACGGATTGGCGCCGCGTTTTGAATCCGTGGCATCGACATCGTGCATGGGGTTATCTGAGTACATTCGAAGGGGTATACACACCATGGGATCGTTTGCTTCCTTACATTGATGACTTTCACATTCATGAGGAAATCTTTTTCGGCAGCGGCTACGTTGCGACTGCACGGGCGTGTAGCTCGACGATGGTAACCCGTTCTGAATCAGAGAACTAATCTCATAATACCGGCCCGGAGCGCTATGGCCGTTTGGATCTAGTACCACAAAGGAGAAAGAAGCAAATGAAGGGCCATACGGATCACACGCATACTAATTCTGGCGGTCATTCTGAGATGCAAGGCAATACGATCGCGGCCTCTAAGGGCGTTCTCGATCCCGTCTGCGGTATGACGGTGGATCCGGCCACGGCGATTTCGCATCAGCATGCCGGCATGACACATTACTTTTGCGGCGAGCCTTGTCGAGAGAAATTTCGCGCCGATCCGGAACGCTATCTATCGGCTGCGCCGGAGGTCCATTCTGCGCCACTAACCGCTAGTAGGAAGGTCGCGTACACGTGTCCAATGCACCCGGAAATCGTCCGCGCTGCGCCGGGCGATTGCCCGATCTGCGGCATGGCGCTCGTGCCCATTGCCGGCACGGGTGAAACCGACGATACGGAACTGCGCGACCTTAATCGGCGGTTGTGGATCGGCATCGCGCTGTCGATTCCGCTGGTGGTGCTGGCGATGTCGCCGATGATCGGCATCCATGAGCTGTTTGGCCTTCAGCCAAGGCCTCGCGGCTGGATCGAGTTTGTGCTGGGCACGCCGGTTGTGCTGTGGGTCGGCTGGCCGATCCTGCGCAAATTCTGGTTTTCGCTGGTACATCGTGCGCTCAACATGTACACGCTGATCGGCCTCGGGGTGGGGCGTGCCTATGTGTTCAGCCTCGCCGCGGTGCTAATGCCCGGTTTGTTTCCACCGGAGTTCCGCGAGCACGACGGCGCCGTGGGCACTTATTTCGAGGCAGCCGCGGTGATTGTGACGCTGGTGATACTGGGCGACTTCCTGCAGTTGCGGGCGATGGGCCAGACCAGCCAGGCGATTCAACAATTACTGGAGCTTGCGCCCAACCTCGCATGGCGTTTGCGCGACGACGGTACCGAGGAACAGGTGCCGCTGGAGACTGTTACCGTGGGCAACCGGCTGCGTGTGAAGCCGGGCGAGAAGGTGCCGGTAGACGGCACCGTACTCGAGGGCACGAGCAGAGTGGACGAATCCATGATCACCGGCGAACCGGTGCCGGTGGCCAAGGCTGAGGGCAGCAAGGTCACCGGCGCCACCGTGAACGGTAATGGCTCATTGGTTTTCC
>JANNFT010000499.1:0-4261 GCA_031380185.1 Pseudomonadota bacterium | reverse complement strand
AGCTAACTACTTTACGGATAATGCAACAGCCGGTCGAACTCTTTTTTGACGACGGCATAGCATTCGCAGGCCTGTGCTTCCAATCCCGGCCGATCGATAACCGTAATGCGCCCGCGACTGTAGTGGATCAGGTTCGCCTGCTGTAGTTTCCCTGCCGCCTCGGTCACGCCCTCGCGCCGCACGCCGAGCATATTGGCGATCAATTCCTGGGTCATGTCGAGGTTGTTCGAGCTTAGCCGGTCGAGGCTCAATAGCAACCAGCGGCAAAGTTGCTGGTTCAAAGAATGATGGCGGTTGCAAACCGCGGTCTGCGCCATTTGCGTGATCAGCGCCTGCGTATAGCGCAGCAACAAATTGAGCACGGGGCCGGCTTTATTGAACTCATCGAGCAACAAATTTGCCGTCAATCGATAGCCAAAGCCTGCGCTTTGCACGACTGCGCGGCTCGGTGTAGTCTGGCCGCCCATAAACAGCGAAATGCCGAGTATTCCCTCGTTGCCGACGATGGCAATTTCGGCGCTGGCGCCGTTGGCCATGACATAAAGGAGGGACACGATAGATGTCGTGGGGAAATAAACATGACGGAGTTGGGCGCCCGGCTCGTACAGTACTTCGCCGAGCGGCATATCGACGAACTCTAAATCCGGAATCAAGCGTTTGAGAATACTCGGCGGCATGGCTGCGAGTAGATGGTTTTGTTTCGGATCGTGCGAGGCGTCCATACGGGCCTCAAAATTAATTGCAGAATTTGTATGTTACAAAAAATATTTCCCGGTTGCAACTCGACCTGAGATCGAAATTTACGCTATGTGCGTTAGCGCACAGACAGCGCCAGGCACTTCACGGATATTAATCGTGTCCACAGCAGACTAATCGAATAGTTACGTCGCAGTAGGAACGGCGCCAGCCTGTCGTTCCGGGTCGTATGCGACGTGCGAATTACCGCTGATGGGCTTTTTTTGGCGGGCCGGAATTGGCGCTCACGGGGCTCAGCCTGCCAAGTTATTTGGATTAGGATTTGGATGTTGGCTGGAAATCTAAAATGATTTCCGCCGCCGGCTAGCAAATCCGACGCGACCAGCCAATCGCGCGCATCAATTGATGTTGGCGTATAACATATTTAAGGCGGCTGCCGCACTGAAAGCAGCCCCTGACAAATCGGTCACCTATGCTGCGCATAACGCTCAATTCGTCGTACCCTCATGCAATCCTCCCTCACTGTTTTGGCAGTGCTATTGCTACTTCTAGCCGGGCAAAGGCGTCAACATGAATATCCTTCTCGTCACACCGGATCGAGTTGACGCGGACCTGATTCGGAACGTGCTTGACGGGGCAAATGATGCCCCATTCGAACTGCGCTGGGTTCGCACGTTATCTGACGGACTCGAAGTATTAAGCAACGGGGAAATAAGCGCAGCGCTTATTTCCCTGGCTCTGGCGGAGGTCGACGGCATCGAAGCCGTAAACAAGTTGTTACGCGCCACCACGCATATCCCGACCGTGGTCTTGGGTGACATGCACGAGGCAGATTTCGCCCGCCACGCGATGCAGCGCAAAACAGACGATTATTTGCGCCGCGATCACGTTGACGAACATACGCTGCCGAGGGCAATTCGAAATGTGGTTGCGCGCAAGGCAATCGAGGACGCCCTGATCATTGAAAGGAACCGCGCCCAGGTCACACTTAACGCGATTGGCGACGCCGTTCTAAGCACCGACCTTTTGGGAAATATCACCTACCTCAATCTCGTCGCCGAAATAATGACCGGCTGGACGCGCGAGGAAGCGCTGGGGCGGCCCGCTTACGAGGTGTTCCGCATCATCGACGGCACGACGCGCGCGGCTGCTCGAAATTCCTTGGTGCTCGCAATCAGGGAAAATAGAGTGGTGGGACTCGCCGCCGGCTGTGTGCTCATTCGTCGCGATGGTGTCGAATGTGCGATTGAGGATTCCGCCGCCCCGATTCACGATCGAACCGGGCAAGTCAGCGGCGCGGTGATCGTTTTCCACGACGTCAGCGAGTCGCTCGAGATGAAGGCGAAAATGTCCCGTCTGGCCCTGCACGACGCTCTGACCGAATTGCCGAACCGGACGTTGCTGAGCGACCGGATTACCCAGGCGATTGCGTTGGCGCATCGCCACGGTAATCAATTCGCGACGTTTTTTCTGGATATCGATCGATTCAAACACATCAACGACACCTGCGGTCACATGGCCGGCGACCAGGTGCTTCGCTCCATGGCAAGGCGGCTGGTGTCCTGCGTTCGCGATACAGACACGGTCAGCCGCCTGGGGGGCGATGAATTCGTGGTGCTAATTTCAGAAATTGACGACACCGCGGATGCACTTGCCATTGCAGAAAAGATTCGTGCCGCGGTCGCCGGCTCACATAGCAACACGTCGCACGATACTCACGTGACCGTAAGCATAG
Source organism: Pseudomonadota bacterium (assembly GCA_031380185.1). GTDB lineage: Bacteria > Pseudomonadota > Gammaproteobacteria > Burkholderiales > JALYOK01 > JALYOK01. Next base: position 1,830 of record JANNFT010000499.1, on the reverse strand, counting down.
GCATTAGCGTCTATCCTTATGACGGCATGAATGAGGAAACGCTGTTCAAGAACGCCGACATCGCGCTCAATCATGCCAAGCGGAATGGGCGCGACCAAACGCAATTGTTCACGCGCGACATGAATCGCCGCGCCGTTGAGCGGCGCGCGCTCGAAACAGACTTGCGCAGCGCCTTGGAGCGTGGGGAATTCGCGTTGCACTACCAGCCGAAAGTTAATATTTCGACCGGGAAAATGACCGGCGCGGAAGCGCTTCTGCGCTGGCATCATCCGGAGCGCGGCACCCTTCTTCCTGGTCTGTTCGTCCCCATTGCCGAACAATGTCGGCTCATGGTGCCGATCGGTCAATGGGTGTTGCGCGAAGCATGCCGACAGACTCAGGCGTGGCGGGTGGACGGCCTGACGTTAGCGCGAATCGCGGTCAATATTTCCGCAATTGAGTTCCAAACCAAGGGCTTTCTCGACAATGTTAAGGCGACCCTTAAGCAAACAGGTTTTGACCCGAACGGCCTTGAACTCGAGTTGACTGAAAGTGTGCTGATGGAGAGTACGGAATCAACCACCGCGCTGTTGGAAGAACTAAAGGGGATGGGCACGCAACTGGCGATCGACGACTTCGGCACCGGCTATTCCAGCCTCAGTTACCTGAGCCGCTTTCCGGTTAATACGTTAAAGATCGATCAGTCGTTCGTTCGCAAAATACACAGCGATTCGAGATGCGCAACGATTGTCAGCACAGTGATTAACATGGGCAAAAGCTTGAATCATCAGGTGGTTGCCGAGGGCGTTGAAACCCCGGAACAGCTTGCTTTTCTTCGGGCGCAGTGTTGTGACGAGGGCCAGGGTTATCACTTTGACAAGCCGTTGACCGCAGACGCGTTTCGCGAGCGCTTGCATCCGGCCTTCGCGCCGGCGTATTCGAGCAACAACGGGTAACGCTGAGAAAGGGAGGACGTCGGCGCCGGTCGCCGAATTATCGCCCACCGGCGACCAGTCCATCGCCTGGTAGGCAGACTCATTGGGTGACAAGCCGCTATCGACGGAATAACACGCGGCGGCGAAAAAACGCTGTGCTGGAAGCCTTACCCAGCTTGCCTCCTGGCGATGCATGCCTGCCGATCCCATATCCATGCTGGTCTCCAGGCCTATCGAATTAGTTATTTTTCGGACCCTCGAGCGCCCGGTCAACGCAAGATCTGATCGCCGCGGCGCCGCGGTGTCCGAATTGCGCATCGCAAAAATTGATCAACCCGGCGTGTTCTTTTGGATACTCGGCCAACGCCGACTCGGCGGCAATATCTTTATCGATGCAGGTCTTGACCCACGACCAACCGTTCTCGTTTCCGCGTCGACAACGCTCGACGAAACGCTGGTATTTTTCTGGATATCGCAGCACCTCCGCACGCGTCGCCTGATTTTCTTTGACGCAGATATCGATCATTTCGGCGCCCCACTCCGCATTGGAAAAATGACAACCCGTGACGATCTCGTCGGTCTCGTCAGCCGACCCGCCAGTGGCAAATAAGACCAAAAACACGATGGGAACTAGCCGCGACATGCGGCACAAATTTGATGGCATTATCTGCTCCTCGGGTTACGCAAATCGCTTTAGCCTAGAAACGGCAGTTGGACGGGGCGGAGTGTGCGGTTATGGGGGTGCAGGGCAAGGCGCGGCGAGGCGGAATGGTCATTCCATTCCAACGAGTTGCAACGCTGCCCTGCGCCGCCAGAACCGCGCAATCCGCCCCGTAGCGGATTCTCACCAAATGGGTGAGCACACAAGTTATGAATAATTTTGTTGGAAACATGATATTGAATAACTGAAGGAGCG
>JANNFT010000489.1:0-11557 GCA_031380185.1 Pseudomonadota bacterium | reverse complement strand
TGAAGCCGTCAGAGAGTTTCATCGACGTCGTGCCTGCAACCTCAAGCAGGATCGCGGCGGTTAGCAGTAGCCAGGTTTGCATGGTTGTCCTTGCTGGTATGAAGGAGCGAATTGGTATGCCATGACCGATCGATAGTCATGGGCCAGCGAGTTTTGCCTCGAGAACTACTTCCGGGAAAGGCCTATTTTTTCTTGGGCTTATTCAAGCACCCGCGCGGCGCGGCTCTTAGCAGCGGATCAACTTTCTGCGCGTCACCCCAATGGGTAAGCGAGATTTTTTCCCCAGACGATTTCAGTAAGGCTTCGACTTCCGCGCCGCCGGCAATATCGCCGACAATGGCGTCTTCGGCTTTAGGTTCTGCGCCGGCACGCCATTCATACAAGCCGAATCCGTCCGGTAGTTCGACCAGCATATAACGGCAGCTTATGTCGTACCAAGTGATTTTTGCTTCATCCGCCCAGAGTTGTGGCGCGAATAGTAAAGCGCTGACGGCGACGCTAGTTTTGAGAATCCCCATGGCACTTCCTTTTTTTTGCTAATCGGCGTCTTTTTTCCCGGTCGCAACGGGTTGATCTTTTTCTTGTAAGACCATTTGCTCGAGCAGACCCTACATGCTGAAGTTTCCCTACATAATGGCGCCAGTCTATTTTTGGGACACGTGTACCAAGAGGACAAATAATCTTAAAGCAATTTTCTCAGTCCGGGAGAAAAAATTCATGGTCACTTGTGACGCAGCTTTTTCACGTTTCTTTGACAACGATGAAGTAACGCCCGGTGAATGCGGGAATCGTCCGAGCTTCACGCCGGCGGCGCTGCCCGACAGCGGCGAAAAGTTACTCGACTATCTTGTTGCTAAGGCGGAGCTGACGCACGCGATGGTAGAAACGGGCCAATTCGGCGCGGATATGAAAGTAAGTTTGGTCAACGACGGCCCTGTGACATTTTGGCTACGCGTCGCGACGCCGGATCGATAAAGCGCAGAACCATGGCTTGATTTTACTGCCAGAGCCAATACACGTGTCAGGTGCTCGGCAGCACTGCCGATGCTTAGCGATCAGCAACCATCCAGAGGCCACATTACACGCAACCAACGTAGCCTCGTGCGTGTTCTTGCGATCAAGAAGCGGTTGCAACCTCGACCGCAAGGCCAAAACGTGCAGATACCCAAACCGCCGATTGCAAAATTCGATTGTGGCCGCTTTAGTTGCCACGGAGCAGCGACTGGCCATACCTTAAGGAAGCTCCAAATAAGTCCGATTTCGTCGCGATATTGCGTTGCTCACAAAAAATACCTCCTTACATATCACACATATGCGGCGTCGATATTTTTTGTTCGCGCCTTGTCTCGCTTAGAACTCGAACTTATTCAGAGCTTCCTTAATATTTGAGCAGGTGTTTTTGCAGGGCAGTGCGCCAGAAGTTCATCCGATCAGCGCGCCAATTCACTTGTGCATCGGGTACGGTAGATTTGGATCCGACGGGTAGCTAATGCCGAACTTCTTGTTGGTAATGAACAATACGGTAACGTCGTTATTCGCTGTGGCCCCGTGCTCCATCCAGCCGCCCTCGGGGAACCACACGAAGTTGCCAGGACCGTATTCACCTTCGTGCGTCTTGAGGATGCCATCAAGTATGTACATTCCATGAGCGTTGGGATGCGTGTGCCAAGTGTTCGTGAAGCCAGCCTGATAGCGAACCTTCAGGACCATCATGCCGGTTTCCGGATCAGCTTGCAAAGCCTTAACCGGAATCTTCGCGTTGATCTGCGGGATCCCTAACATTTCCCAAGGCATCCAAGTGGAATCTTTGACCGTCAACTTAACCACATTCGTTGGCGGCTTCGACTCGGATTGCTGTGCGAAGGCGGCCGAAGCCAAAAGGCACGAGGCAAAGACGACGCCGCTAAGGGTCAGGATCGTACGTTTCATTAGTGTTCTCCTCAAATGAATTGTCAGTGTGACATGAAGCCAGCCTCAGCGCAGGGAGGTGTTTCGTCGTGATCCCCACCTCTGGTTCGCGCGGTGTGGCTAGTTACACCGTGCAGATGGCGCGGCGCAAACGTAGCATAAGGCATGCATTGGGCAGAATCAAGTTGTGCTCCGCAAGACCTAAACGCACTTTATTCCAGCGCGCCTCAAGCGAATTTTTATCGGGTCTAATGTGGCTTCGTCAATCGATTTCGATGCCGGTTAAAGAACAGAATAATCCTAGAAACGGCAGTTGGACGGGGAGGTGTGCGGTTATGGGGCGCCGGGCAAGGCGCGGCGAGGCGCAATGGTGGTTCCGTTGCAACGAGTTGCAACGCTGCCCGGCGCCCGCAGAACCGCGCAATCCGCCCCGTAGCGGATTCTCACCAAATGGGTGAGAGCACAGTATTGCGATATGACACATTTTATTAAAACCATGATGCTGGGCGGCCAAAGGGGCGGTCAACTGCCGTTTCTAGGATAATAAAGCTGTTGCGTTCATCGAGAGTTGCACTGCTAATGTTCAAGGTCTTCTTGTTCGATTTGCAAATAGGCGCGATGAATATTCTTGTGATGTTGTTCGAGATACAGATTCCAATTTTTAAACGCAGGGAGTTCGCCATTCTTTTCGGCGTCGCTTAGGGAAACGTTTTCGTCGTAAAGTGCTCTGACCTTGCGTTCGATTGCGCTCAAGTATGCCGCAAACGCCGGAATTGCCTGGCTGTCACCAATAGGCCCATGGCCCGGGACGAGGTGTTTGATCGGGAATTTCTGAAGTTTATTGAGCACCGCCTGCCAATCCTTCAGCTTGGAATCACGCAGCTCAGGCACGCGGCTAACATCGACCAATCCACCGGCAAATAAAACGCCGCTGTCACGATGAAACACGGCGATATCGCTCGGCGTATTGCCCCAGCCGAGTACGTGAAGCCCCAAGGTGATGCCGGCTACGCTGATGAATTCTGACGAGTCGATTAGTTGATCCGGCACAACGACTTTACTGCCGCGCATTTCTTTTTCGCCGAGAAATTCCTTAAGTTGACGCAGACAATTTTGGCAGCGCGCTTGCATCAATTGGGCCGTCTTAACGTGGGTCAAAATGGGAACATTTTGCCGCCGATAGTACGAGGCGCCGAATAAGAATTCCTGGTGGGCGTGTGTGACTATGGCGAGGCGAATCGGTCGCCTGCTAACGCGCCGAATGGCCTTTGCCATTTCTGCGGCATGGCGATAAGAAACGCCGGTATCGACGATGATAATGCCTTCCGGAGCGACGATGAAGCCGGAGTTGCCGATGCGGCCACGATTGTCAGGTGTGATATCACCAAAGTCGCCAATGAACGCGTAAACATTGTCGGCGACGCGAACCGGTTTAAGTGGCGCTGCGCCCGCGAGCGCGATCGAGGTTGAACATATGCAAATTAAACGAAGCAGCCACACCAGACGATATGCGCGCGCTAGTTGAACAAGCAAGCTTTCTGCGCTTTGGCCTGAGTCTCATTGAATTCTTTCACCATACCCTTGACCATACTGTGCTCGCGAATCGCGCCGCGATCGCCGGCAATGGTGATCGCCTTCGACGAGGTCCAGTCGTTGATGAAATCGTCATAAGAAATGTGCTTTGCAATCTCGTCGATGGCGCACGAACATTTGTAAATCATTTCCTGATGCACTTTCTCGGGATGGTTTTGTGCGCATTCCAAGACGTATTGGACGCGATCCAAAGTGGGATAGTTGTTGACCTTGACCTTAGCCTTCGGTTTTGCGGCGAATGCGCTTGCGGATAGTGCAAGCGCCATCGCGACGATTAGCGCGCGCGGGTAAGTCATTTCTTGCTCCCAGTGAAAATTAGTGTTTCTTCGATCATCGGCTTGGCCGTTGCGACATTCTTGGCAGCGCGTTCGATCATGCGGCTATGCATTTTGTAAAGACCGCCGGGAATCTCGTCCGATAGCGTAATGGTATAGGATTTATTCGAGAACTTCTCGTAGCGCGGACGCGCCGGGTCGTCCTCATACGGCGTGAGGACAATTTCTTTGGCCGCCACGTCTTTACCGGCAACCTTGACCGTTACCGACTTTACGTCTGCCGTTTGCGCCAGCGCCATGCGGATGCGTTTGCGATAGTAGTTTGGCTGGCCTTTGGTGAGGCGTTTCATCTCGCTCAGATCCCGCTCTAGAAATGCCAGAATGATGGGGTTGCCGGTCGCATTTTCGATCACTTCCGGCAATCCACGAAACTGTTGCTCGCCGCTTAAGAATTCGATTAGACAGTTTTTTCCAGGCCCTGAATTCGCCGCTTTTACCGTAAGGATAACTTTGCCTTCGAGGCCCGATTCCAGTGCGCCGGATTTCGTAAACTGATAATTGAGCGTGGTCGCCGCCGCAACGCCTTTCAGATGATCGGTCATGAAGACACGTTTCTCGGCGTCGGAAATATTTTCCTGTGCAAACGGACTTGTCGCAACAATCGCGAGCGCAATAATCGAATAAGTAAAGTGACGGCGAAGGAGATTCATAGTTAGCTTTTTGTTTGGTTGAATCGCAAGGATTTGTTCGATTGTTCCTTAGCAAGTTCCGCTGCGAGATCGGGATTCAATCGCTGTAAGTTGTGATACATGAGCTGGAACTTTTGTTCGTTACCTTGTTTTGCATAGACGCGACCGAGCCCGAACCAGGCCTCACCGGAATCGGGATTTCGTTTCAGCGCTTCTTTGTAGGAATTGATCGCAAAGTCCGGACGGGCCAAGCCGTCGTACGCGCTGCCTTGGGCGATCCAGGGTTCGACGCTGCTCTTGTCAATGGCGCCCCAGCGATTTGCCAGTTGCAATAACGGCGCCCATTTCTGATCGACCGCCAGTGAATTTGCTTGCATGAAAAAAGGTAAAGATTCTGCCGTTTGTTGCCAGAACGCTTTCAATTTTGCTTCAAGCGGCGCGATCGGAGAATATTGCGAATTGTCTTCGATGCTCGGGCGAAGCCAATCAATGGGGACGGAATAATAGCTGCCGTCAGTCCCGCGCTGGCGAAACGTCAGCAATCCGACCAGTTGCCCGGCATTGTTGAACAATCCACCGCCACTGGCGCCGGAACTAAAGGGTGTCGACGACCGTAACACGCGGCTACCGTCGTGCCGGTGCAGCGCCGTGACACGGCCTTGGCGCAACTGTATACGTACGCCACCTTCAAAGCCAATGGCCCCCACTTCTTGGCCCAGCTTTAATGAAGCTACGCTGCCAAGCGGCGCCGGAATGGCGTCCAGGCGCGGTGCGTACAGCAAGCAAATGTCGTGCGCAACGTCGGCGAATTGTCCAACCACACGCCAGCGCAAGCCGCCGCGCAGCATAGTGATATTGGCGGCATTGCGCGTGACGTGACAATTGGTTGCTACACGGCCCGGTGCGATTGTGACGCCTGTACCCAAAAACAACGTGCCATCCGCCGCCAGCGCCTCAATTTTTACTAAGCTGCTCGCAAGGCGGATGAATACCGCGCGATCGAATTGTTGGCAGCGTGCGGCCGCGCTCGCGCATAGCAAAATTGCAATTATAACTATACGGGTCATAGGTAAAATTTACGACGCGACGACTTAAGCAACACCGTTCTGCAATAGTGTTACGGGATCACCTTGCCCGTTTCGTCGAGTAACGGGACATTAAATTCGCGCAGAATGGCAAGAATTTCTGGCTTGCTCTCGTCGAGGAATTTCTCCACTTGCGCCATCCATTCTTTCTCGCCGAAACGTACGCCCATGGCCATTTCGTATTGGAAATTGACACCCGGCTCCGATGTCAGCGGCACGATGCTTAATTCGGGTTGGGTAACCTTTTTTGCGAAGTAGCCACCAAGTGGGCCCCAAACGATCGCCACATCGATTTTTCCGGCTGCGAGATCTTTCTCGATGATTTCGCCGGGATACTGATTTGGGTCCGCGTTCATGATGCGATAAGGCGCCGCTTGTTCCAGCAAGCCGCGTCGGCTGAGCCATTGCGAAGCGGGGGAACGATCATACAATCCAATCTTAAGTTTTTTCAGTTGCTTTGGATCGAGTTGCAGAAAATCTTGTTTTGACTTCACGCCATCCAAACCTTTGCCTTTCGCAAAAACCAAGGCGTAGGTCGAACGGTAGTAAGGCTTGGTTACCGCGACTTGATCGAATCCGGTAGGAACGCCCATGATGATGTCACAACGATAATTGGTGCCGGGCAGCTTGAAGCGGATAGTGTTACGCACAAATCCCATCCGCTGCGGAAACGAAAAGTACTCGAGCTTCCAACCGAGTTTTTTCGCAAATAACTCCGCGAGTTTATTCTCGATGCCTTCACCATTGGTATTGGAGAACGGTAAATTGTTCGGGTCTTGGCAGACGCGCAAAATTTTATTCGTTTCATCGGCGCGAGCAGGAGAAAGTACCGCAGTGAATAAAACTACCGCGGCCAAAGCCGCGGTAGAAAAACGCATTACAGCATTTATTTGAGGAACCATTAGGCGAATTATCCCATCAATGAGCGACACTATTCCATTGCCGTTACTTTGGCCTTGGTGATTGCGCCGTCAGCACGGCCTTTCAAATACGCGTACAGATTATCCATGCCCTTCATCACTTGTTCGTTGATACTCCAGGCGGGCATGCCTTTCTCCAAGCGGCCGTCCTTCATGGTTGTGACAAACTCGTCCTTGGTTAGTTTCCTAATACTTTCAAGTAACGACGGACCGACCAAGCCTTCTTGATTCGCGCCGTGGCATCGATCACAGGCGGCGGCGCGCCAAATCTTAAAGCCGTCGAGTGTTTTCGCATCGACCTTGGAGCCGTCGACAACAGTGTAAAGATCGGTTTTGACAACGTTTCCACCTGCCGTTGGTTTCGACGCTTCGACAGCTTTCGCGGCGTCCGTGGGCGAAGGTGCAGCAGCACTGGGCGGCGACTCGGTTTTTGCTGGTTCGGCGATGGCCGCTGTTGCGGCGGCGCCGGCTGCAGCGCCAGCAGTCGCCGCAGCAGCCTTGGGTTTGACTTTTTGTTTCTTTTTCTGCGCGACGTGTATCGATCCGCCGCTTTCGTTGGAGCTCGCATCCGCAATCGCGGGCAGTGCAAACGCGACAATCAGCGCCGCGACAAATAACTTCAATTTCATTTCGACTCCTTAACTAATTTTCAAGTAATTGTACTAACGTATACAAGGGAAAATGGTTACGCGCGAAAGCGTCAATTTTCCAGGTTCGCTATTTCTTGTGTGCTGATGTAGTCCCAAAAAAAAACGGCATCCCGAGACCGGGATGCCGCCATCTAGCAGTTGTACGTTGCTTTGATAGATTTTACAGCGAGAAGATCGTCAAGGAACCACCGAGATCGGTGTAGTCCTTGAGTTCTTTATAGCCACCGACAGCGCCAAGGCCGTCCTGGTCTTTCTCTAAGCCCGCTGCCATGCCGATACCGGCCCAGCCGCCAATGCCCGAGAACACGCCCATGTACTGCTTGCCCTTGTGTTCGTAGGTAAACACGTTGCCGATAATGCCCGACGGGGTGCGGAACTTGTACAGTTCCTTGTTGATGTTGGCGCTATCAACACACTTCAAGTAGCCTTCCAACGTGCCGTAGCAGGCAAGGCCGCCGGCGGTGACGAGCGTGCCGGACCAGACCGAGAATTTCTCCGGCTTGGACTGGACGATCTTACCTTTGGCTGCGTCCCACACGATCACGTTACCCATGCCGCCGTGGCTGCCGGGCGCCGGGAACATGGACAATGTTGCGCCCACGTACGGCTGACCTGCGGTGTATTCAACTTTGAACGGCTCATAATTCATGCAGACATGATTGGTCGGCACGTAGAACAGGCCATTTTGCGGGTTGAACGAAGCAGGCTGCTGGTCTTTGGAACCCAACGCTGCCGGGCACACGCCTTTGGTGTCGACGTCAGGACCGTTTTGTGCGGTCGAGTATTTCGATACCACTTGCGGACGACCGGTCTTCATGTCGACGTGGGTAGCCCAGTTCACTACCGGGTCAAACTTTTCAGCGACCAGGAGTTCACCGCTGTGACGGTTCAACGTGTAGCCGAAACCGTTGCGATCGAAGTGAACCAGGACTGGGGTCTTCTTACCTTTGATGTTGATGTCGGCGAGGATCATCTCGTTGATACCGTCGAAATCCCACTCGTCGTACGGCGTCATTTGATAAACCCACTTTACTGCGCCGCTATCGACATCACGCGACCAGATGGACATGGTCCACTTGTTGTCGCCAGGGCGCTGGGCAGGATTCCAGGTGCTGGGGTTACCCGTGCCATAGTAAAACTGATTGACGCCTTTGTCGTAGCTAAACCAACCCCAGGTGGTGCCGCCGCCGATTTTCCACTGATCGCCTTGCCAGGTTTTGAGGGAAGAATCTTTGCCCACGGGCGCCATCTTGCCGTCGGCCCACGTCATCGTCTTGTCCGGATCAATCAACATTTCCGCATCGGGCCCGACGCTGTAACCACGCCATGCCATTTTGCCGTCGCTTAAGTTGTAAGCGCTGATATAACCGCGCACGCCCCACTCACCGCCGGAAATACCGGTAATGACTTTGTCCTTGTATACGTGAGGCGCGTTGGTGTTAACCGCACCAAGCTTGGGATCACCATTCTTGACGGACCAAACGATTTTACCGGTCTTGGCGTCGAACGCGACCAAGTTTGAGTCGGCTTGTTGCAAAATGATCTTGCCGTCGCCATAGGCCAGACCACGGTTAACCGTGTCGCAGCACATTTGCGGAATAACGGCCGGATCTTGCTTCGGCTCGTACTTCCACACGATTTTTTGCGTGTTCAGATCCATCGCGAACACTTTGTTCGGGAAGGGGCTGTGCAGATACATCATGTCGCCAATCACCAAGGGCGAACCCTCATGACCACGCAGAACGCCGGTGGAAAACATCCACGCGACTTTCATGTTCTTAACGTTGGCTTTGTTGATCTGTTTCAATTGACTGTAACGATGGTTTTCCATGTTACCGGCTTGAGCTGCCCAATTTTTTGGATTGGCCATCAGTTTCTCCAAGTCCGCATTGGCTAACGCGAGGCTAGGTGCAGCCAGGGCTAGGACAATGGGCAAGGCAGAAAGCTTCTTAAATGCTTTCATAACTACCTCCTAAAAATAATATTGTGTATAAGGGTGCGACTGCTAGCTAACTACCATTTTCAACTACCAAATTTCCCTCAACCAAGTTCTCTAGGATCGCTAGACGGCCTAACATGCTCATTCGCGGCCTTGGCTTTTTGTAATTGTGTGAGCTACGGTTGCTTTTGTAACAATGTTTTCGCTTCGAGTCAATAGCGCGCCGCGGGCGAATTAGCAAGAGGTATTTCGCAGTTAGCGAATGGTGCGCTGCCGCATGCCTTAATCGGCTGATTCGATGCAAATTTGGTCACGGTACAGGACATCGGCCAGCAAACCTGCATCGTCATCGAAGTTTCCCAGAATATATACTTTCGTTACCAGAGAGCATTCATCGCCGTGGGAAACCGGCGTCGGCGCAAGCGGCAAAGCCTGCGAATTTCCTGCGACCCAAAACAAACGGCGCCCGGTTCGACCACTTGGCGCGCTTCGGCTTCGAGTTTCACATCTACCGGTACGGGAAAATAGATTTCCTTGCCCTCGGTGTTCGCAGTGGATTCGATCGGTAACGCGGCGCGTGGATATTGCGTCTCCAAGGGGCATTCCGGGACGGACAAGTAGCCTGTTGCCCCTGAGGAAATGGGAAAAGTGTTTTTAATCGCTCCCTAGTGAATGTCGATATCCGTCGTCGAAAAAATCTTGTTCGACGAGCCTGGGATTTGCTTCACACGATAACCGAAGCCGAGCAAAAACTTTTCCACGTCGGCGGCAAACGTTTCGACAATTAAGGTGGGTTGATCGCGGCGCAGCAGATTTTCCATGCCGCGCAAAACCGCCAGCTCGTGTCCTTCGGCATCGATTTTGGCGAGCCGAATCGAATGCGGAAATTGCACGTTTCCGATCGGGAAGCTCAACACTGTCAGGCCGTTCGCTGTTGGCGTTAGGTGCGCAGCATAGTAATTAGACAAGCCACTGCTCAGTGTCGGAATCGCCATCCCCCGCGCAACACACTGATCCGATGCGGCCGCATTGAACAGCGTGACATTTTTTTGCCGAAAGCGCTGCGCGTTAGCGGTCAGCAACTCGAAGGTATCGGGAACCGGCTCGAATGCGATCACGCGACCGGAATCCCCAACCAGCTCGGAAAAGCGTTTAGTGTATTGACCGACGTTGGCGCCGATATCCAAAACCCAATCGCCCGGAGAAATCAGGCGATCCACGATTGCGAATTCTTTTTCGTCCGTAAAGAACCGATTACGGCGAATCTGATAAGCGAAATAGATTCGTTTTAATTCTTGCTGTATGCGCAATGGCAGTCGCGCGGCGATGATTTTTAGAACGCGTTTCATGACGCCCCTCCCATTGGTTCGGTAATCATAGCAAATCGCCCACGGCCTGATTGGGTTAGTGATCGTCACCGTCGTAGATCCACATGGACTGCGTGTTCCCGGCTCGCGTGAAGCCGCATTTGCGATAGAACTCAGCGGCGCGGCCGTCGGCCAACAAAATGTGTTGGTGGAAACCTTGATATTTCGCCATGAGTCTGCGCAGGATTTCCGTTCCGATTCCCTGACCCTGATGATCCGGATGAACCAGCAAATGGGGGTAATAGACGACGAGAAATCCATCCGAGAGGGCGTTGCCTAGGCCCACTAGTTGATCGCCCGACCACGCGGAAATTACGCTGTGAGAATTCCTCAACGCCTGGGTCAGCGCTTCCGGCTTTTTCGCGGATGACCATTCATTCGCCGCATAGAGTCGAACGACGGCCGCCGTCGGGAGATCGCGTGTGTCGCTGTAAACGAATTCGGCGGGAGCCATTGAAATTGAACTAACCTAACAACGGCGCCAACCACTTTTCGGCGGCGGCTGTATCCCACCCTTTGCGCTCGGTATAGTCGTTCAATTGATCTTTCTCAATCTTGCCCACGGCGAAATATTGCGCGTCGGGATGACCGAAGTAAAATCCGCTCACCGCCGCGGTCGGCAACATGGCGTAGCTTTCGGTCAAGATCATGTCGGCATTTTCTTGTGCGTTGAGCAACTCGAACAATAAGCCTTTTTCCGTGTGATCCGGGCAAGCGGGGTAGCCCGGCGCGGGGCGGATGCCTTGGTATTTCTCGGCAATGAGTTCGTTGTTACCGAGGTTTTCGCGCTTCGCATAGCCCCAAAATTCTTTGCGTACTCGCAGGTGCAAGTGCTCGGCGAACGCTTCGGCGAGCCGATCCGCCAGGGCTTTGACCATGATGGCGTTGTAGTCATCGTGGGCCTTCTCGAATTTTGCGACGATGGCATCGATGCCGATGCCCGCCGTGACGGCAAAACAACCGAAGTAATCTTTCACGCCGCTGGCTTTCGGTGCGACGAAATCGGCCAAGCAATAGTTGGCGCGATCGCTCGGTTTTTGCGCTTGCTGACGTAAGAAATGAAACTTCGCGACGACTTTTTTGCGCGTGTCGTCGACGTAAATTTCCACATCGTCGCCGATGCTATTCGCC
>JANNFT010000454.1:0-5505 GCA_031380185.1 Pseudomonadota bacterium | reverse complement strand
GGCGAGGCGGCCTACTTTTACCGAGTCGACCAAAAATGTACCACTCCCGCCTTTGCTAGGCTCACGGACGGCGCGATTGCAAAGAGTTTGTCGGTTTGCATCGAAATCATCTGAATCGCAGCTCATATCGCCTCAGAATTTTCGCAGTTTTGAATTTCGACTTTTCCTACAGCTTCAACGTGTAGCTTCAGGGGCCGGCGATTCGTGCCCTCCTCGAATGCGAGGCGTTGGGTTCTGAACGGTGCGAGTTGATTCGGATGTCGAACGATGCACACTGTCGCGCTAACCGTCAGGAAATTGCGCGAATCAACCTGGTGCAGTGCTTCGTACTTAACGGGACATATAAAAATGATGATTTTTTCGTCTGGCGAGTAGCATAGAGACAAGTGCTGCCACTACGCGCGAGGAGGCAGGATAGAGGGCTCTATGCAACGACGAGTAACGACGCCAGACGGAAAAGGACGCATTTTTATCTTCCGTTCAATGCGAAGCACTACGCTAGATAGTATCCTTTATTTAGCCCATGTTATGCCAGTTCAAATAATCCTGGAAACGACAATTGAACGCGGCCGACTGTGCGATTGCTGGGTTGGCTGAAGGCTTGCCTTGGGCCACTAGGCGCGACAACGCCGCAGGGGCGTCGCCTGCAAAGCGGAGCAACAACGCCAAACGGCCCAGCAATCGTGCAACCGCTGCGTAGCACGGGCCACCTATTTGGTGAACGCTCAACATGCGGTTACCCCCAATATCTTGCGGCGCAGCCCAAAGCGACGCGGGGTCAAAATCCGTTTCTAGATAATGCCGCGTCTGCAATGTCGCGAAACTTGACGTTCAGTTTAGGCGCGGGAATTCGAGCTTACGGCCATTTGCAGTCAAACAATTTCCGAAACGCAACGCCTGATAGCTGTCGTTCAGTTTGCAGCAAGAACAATAACAACTGTAGAAGTTTGGATTTCATCTGACATACAGTGTCAGAACATGCGCGCGGCGGTGTCCATTCCATCTCGAAGAGCGGCAGTACAGTCCTGGATTGACAGACATAGCGGGAAACTCGCGTCCAGCTCGGAAGAGCTACACTCACGACAATGAAAGACAAAGCCTTACGATCGGAGCAGGAGATATTTTCGGACTTGGCAGCACTTTGTATCAAGCCCGGCTACGTCCATGCGCTCGCGTATCTCTGCTTCCGCGACAACATGATCCTGCATACCGGCGAAATGAAGGAAGCCGACATGCAAAAGATGTTCGCCCCTTCGCGGCTGATCCGCACCGAGATCAACACATTGATCGGTCTGATGATGAAGGCCGACATCGACTGGGCACTTCCGACACCACAGACCCTGCAGGAATACGCCAACGGGAGCGAGAAGCTGCTCGAAGAGCTGCATTACAGCATGTCGAGTGCCCTATTTGTCGGTCTGAGCAAGGATGCCATCGCCGCCACCTCCTTCGATCCGTTCGGCAGCGGCGCGGCTCTGCGCGAACCGTTCTTCTACAGCGGTGAATCAGCATACACGTTCCAGTACCTGGACCTCGCGGCCCGCAAGTACGTTGCCGACGCGTCCTGGCTACAGGCACAGCGCGGCTTCACGATCGACGATGCGCGCGCCGTCGCGCTGGCCGTTGAGCACGTTCATTCGGACCGCTTTGTCCAGGGCCGGGAGCGGATACGCAACCTGCATCCGGACGAGTGGACGATGCTTCCATGCTTTGCCGTGACGGTGTGCGAGGTGGCCGCGAAATCTGGCCTGGCGGCCGACCTGACGGAACGCGTGCTGACCGCGTTCACATTGCCCGCCGGCGAGCGCAATAGTGGCTTCGGCGCACTCCAGGACTTCAATGCGGTTTGCCCGACGCCGTTGCTGCGCATGCCGAGCGGGGAGTTTCTTTCGCTGCAGTCCTACGCTTTGGCCGAGGCACTCTACGACACACCCTTCTATTGGATGGCTCAGGACAAGGCCTATTTATCGACGCTGACGAAACACCGCGGTGACTTCACGGAGAGCTTTGTTGCGGAGCGGCTCGGTCTGGTATTTGGCCGGAAGCGTGTGTACGCGAACGTCGACATCGGGGAGACCAAAGCGACCAAGGCCGGCGAGATAGACGTGTTGGTGGTCTGGGGCGACCGTGCGATCGTGGTACAGGCGAAGTCGAAGCGACTGACGCTTGAAGCACGAAAAGGCAACGACCAGGTCATCCGCGATGACTTCAAAAAGAGCATCCAGGACGCCTATGACCAGGCCGTAAAGTGCGCAAAATGTCTCGGCGACAAGCGGTTCACGCTGACGGTCGCGGACGGACGCGAGGTCGTGCTGCCGTACGAGCTGAAAGAGATTTACGTCTTGTGCGTTGTCAGCGATCACTACCCGGCGCTGAGCTTCCAGTCCCGGCGTTTCCTGAAGACCGCAACCATGCCGCGCGTGCAGCCGCCGCTGGTCATGGATGTGTTCACGATCGACGCCATGACGGAGATGCTGCAGTCGCCGCTGCACTTCCTCAGCTACGTCAATCGGCGAGCCAACTACGCCGATCAGCTGCTGGCCTCACAGGAGCTTACGATCCTGGCCTATCACCTAAAGCAGAACCTCTGGATCAATCCTGAGGTGGATCTAATGCACTTGGGCGACGACTTCTCGGCTAGCCTAGACATTGCCATGGCGGTCCGGCGCACGGGGATCGGCGGTGCTGCAACACCGGACGGCATCCTGACCCGCTTCGACGCGACGACACTCGGGCGCGTAGTCGAGGGGATCGCATAGCGGCCAGAGCCGGCGACCATTGGTCTGGGCTTCCTTCTGCTGGCGCTGAGCGAGGACGCGGTCAAGGACACCAGCCGGGCGATCAACAGTCTGGCGGCACGAGCCAGGACCGACGGCAAACACCATGATCTGACGCTCGGGTTCAGATCTGGCGAGACCGGACTCACCGTGCACTGCAGTGACGACCCGGTGTCGATTGCAGGCCCGCGACTGGAGAGTTACTGCGAACGCCGCAAGTACAAAGAGAAGGCGAAGCAGTGGTTCGGGCTCTGCATGAGCCCAAAGGGTCCGAGCGTCCGGTTCGGCGTTTCGCTGTCTTACCCGTGGACGCAAAGCGATACCATGGATCAGGCGACGCGCGATATGCAAGCAGCGATGCCCGTAGCGAATGGGGTCGCGGCGCTGCTTCAAGGCAAGAGCCACCGAAAGAAGATCGGCCGCAAAGAGCCCCGCCTGCGGTAGTGGGCTCAAGTACAAGAGGTGCTGCCTCGGCTAGCAGGCTGACCTGGCTCTAGTTCACGTCTGTCTGAATCGGGGCTGACGGCCCGCTTAGGGCGCGATCGTTATCGCGCAGTATGATTTCCTTGCACACCACATGCAGCGCAACGATTGTTCCGTCTTTATCTTACGCGATTTTGAATCCGTCGAGTTCGATTGAATCGCCGAATCGCCGACGTTGGCCACCGTCAACTCAGGGTCGTGAGGGCCCCCGTCGCCGAGCACTCTCTTTTGTCATTCCCACGGCCTTTGGCGCGCGAAGGCGTCGGGGAAATCCATGTTGGAAGTCAGATTGGATCCCTGTTTTCACGGGGATGACACATTAGTAGCTTTTTCGTTGCGGACGAACTCCCGGAGACGTAATCCCAGCACGGCTCCCAGCACACGCATTGCCAAAAGCCAATGGCCCGAGGCCAGTGGCTAGCCTAGGGCTACCCCGTATCCATGCTGCTCCTGGCATAGGCGCTTAATTTAAAGAATAAAAGGTTTGTTCGGCAATTCGTTCGGATTGCGCGTTCCCGCCGGGAAATGCTGCGCGAGTAAGGTTGAGATGCGTTGCACGCCCAACATCGAGCCCACTTTAAAATCGCCGCTACGAAATGCTTGCTCCATCTCGCGGCAAATGCTTTCCCATTCCGATTGTTCGACTTTTGCAGCGATGCCGCGATCCGCTACGATCTCGACTTTATGGTCGGCCAGCAACAGGTAGATCAACACGCCGCTATTCGTCTCCGTGTCCCACACCCGCAGCAGAGAAAAAACATCGAGCGCGCGCTCGCGCGATTGCAGGCCCTGAAGCAACGGCGGAAGGTCCAACGCCGTCTCGACGGCAAAACGCAGTTCGCCGCTGTGCAGCGACTCGGACTTCGTGATCTCCTGTTCGATGGCATCCAGTGTTTGCCGCGGAAAACGCGCGCGCAAATATAAGCCGGTCGTGCACAGATGTTTCAGAATGCGGCCGATATCCATCACCATTGTCCCGAAGCGCCGCCGCCACCGCCCATGCCGCCGCCGCTGCCGCCGAAGCCGCCGCCCGAGCCACCTCCCCAGCCTCCGCCGCCGTGACCGCCGCCCCAACCACCCAAAATGCCGCCCAGCGAACCACCGTCTCTGCTGCGGCTACTCCAACCACTCCTAGGACTCACCGCGCCGGCGAAAAGGTTAAACAGGAAGGCGAGCGCGCCCGCGACTGCGGCGACGCCGAGTACGCTCAATACGATCCAGGCAATCACACCGGTCACCCCACCGGCGATCAGCTATCCGAAGAAGCGACCGAACTTCGCGCGGAAATTCGCGCCGGAAACGAACGCCAGCAGGATCACCAACGGCAAGGCGCTGAACCAACTGTCCTCGTTGTAGCTTTGCTTTTGCGGCGCGGGCAGCGGTTCGCCATCGACGACTTTTAGAATTCGATCCACACCGGCATCGATGCCGCCGTAAAAATCACCATGCTTGAACAACGGTGTAATCACTTCGGCGATGATGCGCTTGGCGATCGCGTCGGGCAGCGGCCCTTCCAGCCCATAGCGGGTTTCGATGCGCAGCTTGCGGTCGTCTTTGGCGATCAAAAGCAGCGCGCCGTCGTCGATGCCCTTACGGCCGAGCTTCCAGGTATCCGACACCCGCAAGGCATACTGCTCGATGGTCTCCGGCTGCGTCGTTGGCACGATCAGCACGGCGATCTGGCTGCCCTTGCGCTCTTCGAACAGGCGCAACTTCTGCGTCAGCGCATTTTGCTGTTGCTCGGATAGCGTGGTGGTGAGGTCCGTCACGATGCGCCGCTCGGGAACCGCAACCAGGTTCTGGCCGAGCGCACTAGCGGTCAGACAGAAGAGCGCGACGAGAAACCATGCTCGCGCCGCGTTCCAGTTGTTCATAGTGAAATTAGACGACGATTATTTACGCATCGGCGGCTGCGTGAAATCGACTTTCGGCGCCGTGGAAATCGCTTTCTCGTTTTCCACCGTGAAATTCGGCTTGGTCTTATAGCCGAAAACCATCGCCGTCAGATTACTCGGGAATTGCCGTGTCGTGACGTTGTAATCTTCCACTGCTTTAATGTAGCGATTGCGCGCCACGGTAACGCGATTTTCCGTACCTTCCAGTTGCGCTTGAAGATCACGGAAATTCGCGTCGGATTTCAATTGAGGATAATTTTCCGACACCAACAGCAAGCGCGACAACGCGCCGGATAGCTCACCTTGCGCCGCTTGAAAGTTCTTCAACGCTTCTGGGTCGTTCGCAAGTT
>JANNFT010000453.1:0-2092 GCA_031380185.1 Pseudomonadota bacterium | reverse complement strand
CGCGTTGCCGCCGTCCACGTTGTACACGTGGCCGGTGACGAAGGATGCCTCTTCGGAGGCGAGGAAGGCCACGACCGCGGCGATCTCGTCCGGCTTGGCCACCCGCCCCATCGGCGTCACGGCGATGACCCGGTCCAGCGTGCCCTCGGGCAGGCGCTGCAGTTGCCGTTGCGCGAGGTCGGTCATAGTGAGGCTCGGCGCCACGGCATTCACGCGAATCCCGGAGCGCGCGAACTCCCGTGCAAGGGCCTTGGTCAGCGCGATGACAGCGCCTTTGGACGTGGAGTACGCGGCCGTGCCGAGCAACCCTCCGCCGCGCTGGCCCGCCACCGAGCTGAGATTCACGATGCTGCCCCGCCCCTGCTTTAGCATGACCGGAATCACGGCCTGGCAGCAGACCCACACACCGGTCGTGTTCACGCGCATGACGCGCTCGAAATCCTCCAGGCTGAGTTCGAGGAACGGCCGAGAACTCTCCACGCCCGCATTGTTCACGAGCACGTCGAGATGGCCATGCCGCGCCAGTACCTGCTCCACGAGTGCGGCCGCACTGGCTGGCTGCGTGATGTCGAGCGCGACGGCGTGGGCGGTCAGACCTTCGTCGCGCATTCGCGCGGCCGTCGCCTCGGCAGCGTCGGCCCGGAGGTCGGCGATGATGAGTCGATGGCCGCGGCGGGCCAGCATGCGGGCCGTGGCCTCGCCGATGCCGCCGGCGCTGCCGGTGATGACGGTGACCGGGGCTTCATGGGAAGGATTCGTCGAGGAGGACATTCGCCGCGTGTCTGTGAATTGGGGGGAGCCATTTTAACCTAGAAACGGCGGTTGACCGCTCTTTCATTTATTCAACATCATGTTTCCAATAAATTTCTTCATGACTTGTGTGCTCACCCATTTGGTGACAGTCCGCTACGGGGCGGATTGCGCAGTTCTGGCGGCGCAGGGCGGCGTTGCAACTCGTTGGAATGGAATGACCATTCCGCCTCGCCGCGCCTTGCCCTGCCCCCCCCACAACCGCACACTCCACCCCGTCCAACTGCCGTTCCTAGGTTTAAATCCTGGCCTGAAGGGTGTAAAGATTTTTGTGTAGATTAGAAATTTGGCTCGACTGCAGGAACCGAAAGCGAAAACACACCGTTACCGCCCACCCGATGCGTTGATGCAGTTCCTGCAGACGCTATAACCATGAATAGAAATTCGTCGGCCTCGAAACAAATCCATCTAGGGGCCGGCGCCGGCACTGACTGCGAAGGTCCACCAAAATGTAAAAACGCTTAAAGCGCCGCGAAGTCGACGTTGGCGAATGAACGCTTAAAATTATTGGTTATGACGGCTTTGTGCGGTTAGTGGCTTGTTGCATCGCACAATGCTATTCACACTATGGGGTCGCCCTCGTCTACCGTTGCGTTTTTCGTTGACGGTCGAGTCTGACTTACCCTCTCTGGCCCGCGCGTAACACCAAAAAATAGCACAACGAGTTTGATTCGAATCCGTTAGCAAAATGGCAACGATTTGGGACGGCATCCATGAGCAATTGAATGTGCCCAAATCGCCGGAATAGGTGGCCAAGATGACTTGAATACGCGTCCTAGCGACTAACGTACTTAGCTTTCCGTTTGTTGATGCTACCACGTAGGCAATTACCTAATTGCGCATGCGCCTACCTCGGATCAAAACGCACATTGCCAGTCCCGAATCATCGGCTATGGATGCGGCGTTATGGCGATAATCTTCATCTCGCTTTTCTTTGGGCCGTAGCACCAAAAAATACGATAGGCGCCTGGCTTGCGGTTCTGGACCTACACCTCAAAAACCTTAGTTCGAGGATCATAGGGTTTTTCGATCGAGTCGTACTCGCGTATTTCGAGGCCTGGATGGCGCGGATTTGAACGGCGCATTTCAAATCGATCCGCGCGTCGTCAGCGTGCTGGAAAAACAATTAGCAACGTTTTCGGCATTCGGCTGCGACGTCGTCGAAGCCGCGCCGGACCTAGCCGGCGCCGATGAAACCTTCCGTATCTGGCGTGCTTGGGCGATGCACATGACGCATGGCGAACTCTACAAAACCGAACGCGAGCGCATGAAAGATACGGTG
>JANNFT010000434.1:0-8414 GCA_031380185.1 Pseudomonadota bacterium | reverse complement strand
CTGTTCGCTCGCGTGCAATGGCGTCAACCAACTCATTAATGCGTGGCTGCTCCGACCAGCGCTGATAGGTGTAGCGCAGATTGCTGAGCAAAAATCCTTCTAACCGGTCGGCTGCGGAATCGGTGGTTCGAATCACCTCTGCTAGGGCACTACGCTCCTTCGCGAGGCAGCGTCGTGCGAGTTGCGCGCCAATCTCAAGCTTATTTTCAAAGTAACGATAAATATTTGCCGCGGACATATCGCAGTCGGCAGCGATTTCCGCCATGGTTGTTTTGCCGTAACCGAACTGCTCGAAACGGCGCATCGCCGCCGCCAAGATTGCATCGGAAATGGATTCGGCGGCGGGGAGGTGTTCGTTCAAGGCCATGTAATGGAGTGTACACCGATGAATTGTGAACAATCAAGAAATTATTCACAATTCGCTTTTGTGAAATAAGTGCTAAATACTATTATTAATCAATGATTAATGTTTCTAACTGCAATGCAATGACACAGTTCACTGTGTCAAAAATAAAAAAGCCTCGAAAAATCGAGGCCTTTTCTTTCTGTAAAAAATATTGGGTTATTTGCCGGATGTGTCCAAGTTTGGGACGCCGCAACCCGCGCCATCTTTGACAAAATCGCTGAAATTTATGGTCATTGGTTTGTCGGCCTTCGGATCGGTGCTGGCCGCCGCCGTCGCGGTGGGTTGATTCGCGACTAGTTTCTCCGTTGCGGAAGGTTTTGCCGGCTCGCCCTGGTCCGCCGATTCCGCAGAGCGGGCGAGAGATCCTAACGCAAGCGCAGACAAGCACGCGGCGGCAAGAAACATTTTCTTCATGACATCATTCATTTTCATAGCTGCTCACTCATTTCTCAGTTAGGAATTTTACTGCCCGGCGCCAGCAATGGCAATGCCAGAAATATCCTCTAAGAAAATAAGACCGCGCGCCGGCGGATATGTTCACGCGCGGAATCGCGCGTCTCCCGTTTAGGAGCGAATGATGCGAGAATAGCGCAAACTCAAACCCAACTATAGATTCATGAATAGCTCCGAAATTCGCCAACGTTTTCTCGATTATTTCGCGCGTAACGGCCACCAAATTGTCGCGTCCAGCCCGCTGGTTCCGGGCAATGATCCTACCTTGCTTTTCACCAACGCCGGCATGGTGCAATTCAAAGATGTGTTTCTCGGCCAAGACCAGCGCGCCTACCATCGCGCGACCACCTCGCAGCGTTGCGTGCGCGCCGGCGGCAAGCACAACGATTTGGAAAACGTCGGCTACACCGCGCGTCACCATACGTTTTTCGAGATGCTTGGCAATTTCAGCTTCGGCGATTATTTCAAAAAAGATGCGATTCGCTTCGCCTGGGAACTGATCACCGAGGAATACGGCCTGCCCAAAGATAAGCTTTGGGTCACGGTCTATCACACCGACGATGAAGCCTACAACCATTGGGCCAACGACATCGGTGTGCCGATCGAACGCATCGTTCGCATGGGCGACACGCCCGGCGGCAAACCGTATGAAAGCGACAATTTTTGGCAAATGGGTGACACCGGCCCGTGCGGCCCGTGCACGGAAATCTTTTTCGACCACGGCGCGGACATTCCCGGCGGCCCACCCGGCAGCCCCACTGCCGATGGCGATCGCTACATCGAGATTTGGAACCTGGTGTTCATGCAATTTAACCGCGATGACAAGGGAACGTTGCACCCGCTGCCTAAACCCAGCGTCGACACCGGCATGGGCCTAGAGCGCATCGCGGCGGTGTTGCAGCACGTGCATAGCAACTACCAGATCGATTTGTTTCAAGCGCTGATCAAAGCCGCAGCGAAGGAAACCGGGACGACTGACCTAAACAATAATTCTCTCAACGTCATCGCCGACCACATTCGCGCCGTCAGTTTTTTGATTGTCGACGGCGTGCTTCCGAGCAACGAAGGCCGCGGCTATGTGCTGCGCCGCATCGCGCGGCGCGCCATGCGTCACGGCTACAAACTAGAACAGAAGAATTTGTTCTTTTACAAGTTGGTCGCCCCGCTCGCCGAAGTCATGGGCGATGCCTACCCGGAATTGCGCAGCAACGCAGCGCGCGTCGCGCAGATCATCAAAACCGAAGAAGAACGCTTTGCCGAAACCCTAGAACACGGCATGAAGATTTTGGAATCCAAACTCGCCGATGGCGCAAAAATGCTGGACGGCGAAACCGCGTTCATGCTCTACGACACTTACGGTTTTCCGCTCGACCTTACGGCTGACATCACACGCGAGCGCGGCGTCGGCGTCGATCAGGCCGGATTCGACGCGGCTATGAAACAGCAGCGTGATCAAGCGCGTGCGGCCGGTAAATTCAAGATGGCCGCCGGCATCGAATACCAAGGCGAGAAAACGGCATTCGTCGGCTACGAAAAACTAGCGCAAGATTCGAAAATAATCGCGATCTTTCGCGACGGCCGCAGCGTCGAGCAATTGAATATTGAAGAAACCGGCACGGTCGTGTTGGCCGCGACGCCCTTCTACGCCGAGTCCGGCGGCCAGGTCGGCGATACGGGCGAATTGATTCACGGCGATTATTGTTTCGCGGTGCGCGACACGCAGAAAATCCAAGCGGATGTGTCCGGTCACCAAGGCGCGCTGCTCCGTGGCGCAAAGCCGATGCGCGTCGGCGACAGCGTCAATGCGCAAGTGAACGAAGCCCTGCGCGGCCGCACCATGCGCAACCACTCTGCAACGCATCTGATGCACAAGGCGCTACACGAAGTCCTCGGCAGCCACGTGGCGCAAAAAGGTTCGCTGGTTGATCCGCACAAAACGCGCTTCGATTTTTCGCATCACGCGCCGCTGACGGCGGACGAAACTCGCCGCGTCGAAGCAATCGTCAACAATGAAATCCTCGCCAATGCCGCGACCCAAGCGCGCGTCATGGCGATCGACGATGCGCAGAAAATCGGCGCGATGATGTTATTCGGCGAAAAATACGGTGACGAAGTCAGAGTGCTCGACATCGGCTCGTCGCGCGAGCTCTGCGGCGGCACCCATGTTGCGCGCACCGGCGACATCGGCCAGTTTAAAATTTTATCGGAAGGCGGTGTCGCGGCGGGCGTGCGACGAATCGAAGCCACCACCGGCGTAGGCGCATTGGAGCACGTGCAACAGCTCGATGCCGCATTGTCGGAAGCAGCCGGCGCGTTGAAAGCAAATCCCACCGAACTCACACAAAAAATCACGGCGCTGCTTGAGCAAGTGAAGTCGCTGGAAAAAGAACTCGCGCGCCTGAAATCGAAACTCGCATCGAACCAAGGCGACGAACTCGCGGATCAAGCACGCGAGGTGAAAGGCGTGAAAGTTCTAGCGGCAAATTTAGATGGCGCGGACGCGAAAGCATTGCGCGAAACCATGGACAAATTGAAGGATAAACTTAAATCCGCCGCGATTGTGTTGAGCGCCGTCAGCGATGGCAAAGTGTCGCTGATCGCCGGTGTCACCGCCGATCTTACCAGCAAAATTAAAGCGGGCGAATTGGTCAATCATGTCGCGACGCAAGTAGGCGGCAAAGGCGGCGGGCGGGCGGATATGGCGCAGGCCGGTGGCGCCGATCCTACCAATTTGCAGCAGGCATTGGCGTCGGTACATGATTGGGTAGGACAGCGCGCTTAGTCGCGCATTCCCCTTCAAGGGCAAGGGTAGGGATACGGATGGGTCAAGTTTTTCCCCGAAATGAAACCCATTCCCACCCCACCCTCCCCTTGAAGGCGAAGATGAATTTTACCCACGCCAGGAGCCGCATGAATACTGGCTCCCGGCAATGCATCACTGGAGAGGTGCGCTGGTATTGCCTTTTCAGACAGACTTCTAAAAACTTAACACGGAGGAAAAATATGTCCGCTTATCTGATCGCCGAAGTCGAGGTCACCGATCCCGCTATCTTCGAACAATATCGCGCCGGTGTGCCGGCAACAATCGCCGCCTATGGCGGAAAATATTTGGTGCGTGGCGGCGCATTCGAAGTGCTGGAGGGCACGTGGCAACCAAAGCGCGTTATCGTTTTGCAGTTCGACAGCATGACGCGCCTGAAAGAATGGTACGACTCGAAAGAGTACGCGCCGCTGATTGCGTTGCGCAAAAAAAGCGCGAAGACCCATGCGGTCGCCGTCGAAGGAATTTAGTATTTGATTTTGAACCAGGCAGCGCAAACCAAACGAGGAGAATGTAGTGCCCATTGAATATCATCAGCACATGCGTCAAATGCAAGACAAATTCGACACGCGTAAAATGGCGGACCGCATAGCCGAATTCGCGGCGCCGGTGATCATCCCGGAAAACAAAGCCATGATCGAGGCAATGGATATGTTCTTCCTCGCCACGGCCGATGCCCAGGGCCGGCCGCAGGTTTCTTACAAAGGCGGCGACCCGGGCTTCGTGAAAGTGGTTGACGAGACGACGTTGGCGTTTCCGATTTATGACGGCAACGGATTGTTTCTTAGTTCGGGGAACATGCTCGCGAATCCGAACGTCGGTCTGCTGTTCATCGATTTCATGAACCCGCACCGCGTTCGCATCAACGGCACCGCGTCGATCCAAGACAACGATCCGCTGATGAGCCAGTACCCCGGTTCAGTCATGATCGTTCGCGTCGCGCTGCGGGAAATCTTTTCCAACTGCCCGCGCTACGTTCACAAAATGCAGTTAGTGAAACGCTCCAAATTTGTGCCCAAGCCGAACATCGAAACACCAGAACCGGTGTGGAAATACCTCAACGCGATCCAAGATGTGTTGCCGGACAAAGACGCGAAGAAGATTGCGAGCAACGTTCAAAAAGGTAAAGCGAAGATTGGTGAGTTGGATATCACGAAGACTATTCGCGAGCAGATTGCGGAGCAAGACTAATCGATTTGTTTTATTGAATTGCCGCCGGGTTAATTCTTGTCATTCCAGTGCGCCGGGCCTGTTGGCCGCGCGCAAGACGTACTAAATGCGCTCCTGATACTTCCGATAAAAAGACATCACCTTCGGCACGTAAGCGACGGTCTCGCGATACGGCGGAATCTTCCGACCGTTTCTGATCACGGCGCCTTCACCGGCGTTAAATGCCGCGATGGCCAGCTCCAAATCGCCATCGAACAACTTTAGCAAGTCGCGCAAATACTGGGCGCCACCGCGAATGTTTTCTGAGGGATCCAGTGCGTCGGACACGTTGTAACGCGCAGCCGTATCAGGCATTAATTGCATCAAACCAATGGCGCCGCGTGGCGAAATTGCGCCGGGGTTATAGCGCGATTCGGCAAGTATCACCGCGTGTAATAGCGCCGGATCGATCGCAAATCTCTTCGCCACTTTTACAATGTGTTTGTTGTATAGCTTGTAGGTTCGGTGTGATACCTTCGGCATTTTCGGCTCTACAGCCGCGACTTTCTTCTTATTTTCGACGACCGCGGCGGAGCGTTTAAATAATTTGTAGCGCGCGTCGATTGCGGCGGTGCTGATATGGGCGCGGCCCATTTCATCGACGTAACCGTACAGGTCAGCCCAGGTGAATGCACTAAAAGTTAGGATGGCAATTGCGAATAAAAGCGAGAACTTACGAAACATAAGATATCTCCTACTAGAACGTTAAGCCTATATTTTCTAACAGCGGCACTCGGCCAGTACCTGATCGCAGTATAGTCGACTGAGTTTTTTTGCAAGAATGTTTACTGATCGCTTCTGCGCGCCTTCAGAAGTTGCTGCTTCTCGCGCTGCCATTCGCGATCTTTCTCGGTCGCACGTTTATCGTGTTGCTTCTTGCCTTTTGCGAGTCCGATCTCGAGCTTGATGCGTCCACGCGTGTAATGTAAATCGAGTGGCACCAATGTGTAACCGGCGCGTTCGACTTTGCCGATGAGTTTGTGAATCTCTTCGCGATGCATCAGCAACTTTCGCGTGCGCACCGGATCGGGATTCACATGGGTCGACGCCGTTGGCAGCGCGCTGATATGCGAACCGATCAAACACAAGCCGCCGCCCATCACGACCACGTAAGCTTCTTTGAGTTGCACTCGCGCCGCGCGAATCGCCTTTACTTCCCAACCTTGCAGCACCAGGCCGGCTTCGTGGCGCTCTTCGATAAAGTAGTCGTAAGAGGCTTTTTTGTTTTGAGCAATGCTCATGCTGGGCGATGTTGCGTGTAAGAGGTATATTTTACCATCCGCCGTTACGCTAAAATCGCTTCATGCATCGCGTCGATCAATCCGTGCTCGTCCCTCACTCCGCTGAAGAATTATTTCACTTGGTTGACGACGTCGAGAACTATCCGCAATTTTTGCCGTGGTGCGGCGCAACCACGATCAAGATCAAGGATGACTTGATCACGCAAGCCGCGATCATGATTAACTTTCATGGCATCAAGCAAAGCTTTACGACCCGCAACGAAAAAACCTTTCCCAGCCGCATGGACGTGAAATTAGTAGATGGCCCGTTCAAGCAACTGCACGGACACTGGAATTTTCACGCGCTCGGCGCGCATGCCTGCAAAGTCGAACTGGTGCTCGAATACGAATTCACCAACAAATGGTTGGAGAAAATTATCGGGCCGGTGTTCAGCCACATCGCCGGCTCGCTGATGGAAGCGTTCGTGCGCCGTGCCGACGCAGTTCATGCCGCAAAGTAGCAACGACAAGCTCGACATTGAAGTGGTGTACGCAACACCCCATCGCGAAATTATCATCGCGCTGCAACT
Source organism: Pseudomonadota bacterium (assembly GCA_031380185.1). Taxonomy (GTDB): domain Bacteria; phylum Pseudomonadota; class Gammaproteobacteria; order Burkholderiales; family JALYOK01; genus JALYOK01. Next base: position 1,715 of record JANNFT010000434.1, on the reverse strand, counting down.
TCGGCGTGGTTCCACCGCGAACGATGCCATCGCGCGCTCCGGCATTTTGCAGCGAGCGCCGGATATTGACTTGACGAAGAATAAAATTGGCGTATACGGAAAAATTGTCGCAATGGATTATCAGTTGAACCAGTACGATCGCGTGGAAATTTATCGCCCGTTGAGCATCGACCCTAAAGAAATTCGCCGTCTGCGCGCGGGCAAAAATCAAGCCAAATCGAAGTAAGGTATCGAGCCACGAGGCAAGCGGGTATTGCCGTTGCGGCCATTCGTTGAGCGCGAGTAGCCTTTATATGCTGCACGCGGACTTGTAACCGGACGGCACAACGTGCACTGGGTATCGCAGCGTGCAGACGCAGCATTATTTGCCCACAAATCCTCCTCGATCCCCATTTAGAAAAGGGGGGAAGGAACGCACTGGCTTTGCTAAAATAACAGCCTTCCCCAAACAAGCAATCAAACCAATGTGGAAACCCAGCGTTACAGTCGCGGCCGTCATTGAACATGACGGTCGATTTTTGTTTGTCGAGGAAGTAGCCGATGGGCTGGTTGTCATCAATCAACCCGCCGGCCATCTCGATCCGAACGAATCGTTGCTTCACGCCATCTCGCGCGAGGTACTGGAAGAGACGCGTTATCGCTTCACTCCGAAGGCGTTGGTTGGCATTTATCTATGGCCGCACCAGACCAAGGACATTTCCTATTTAAGGTTCGCGTTCACCGGCGAAATCACCGGCGAAGATAAAGATCGCGAATTGGACGCCGGCATTTTGCGGCCGTTGTGGCTAACGCCGGAAGAAATGCAACAGCGCGCGGAACGTCATCGCAGCGTGATGGTGCAGCGCTGCGTCGAAGATTATTGCGCCGCCAAGCGTTATCCGCTGGATCTGTTGGCGTCGTATTTCCCGTGACGCGCGAGCGAGTCGTCGTCGGTTTGTCGGGCGGCGTCGATTCCGCCGTCGCCGCTTTGTTGCTCAAGCAACAGGGCTATGAAGTCATCGGACTATTCATGAAAAACTGGGAAGACGATGACGACGCTGAGTACTGCCCGGCGCGCATCGATCTGGTCGATGCGGCTGCAGTCGCCGATCGAATCGGCATTGAGTTGGAAGCGGTGAACTTTTCCGCCGAATACAAAGAACGCGTGTTCTCGCTGTTCCTCGAAGAATATCAGGCGGGCCGCACGCCGAATCCCGACGTGCTGTGCAACGCCGAGATCAAATTCAAAGCGTTCCTCGATCACGCCATCGACATGGGCGCGGACTACATCGCCACCGGACATTACGCACGGCTCGAGCGATCGAATAATTCTGTACGTTTGCTAAAGGCGCTGGACGAAAGCAAAGATCAAAGTTATTTTTTGTATCGCCTCAATCAAGCGCAGTTGCAGAAATCCTTGTTTCCCCTCGGAGAACTGCGCAAAACCGAAGTGCGTGACATCGCGCTAAAAAATGCTTTACCAAATCACGCCAAGAAAGATAGCACCGGTATTTGCTTCATCGGCGAGCGACCGTTCCGCGAATTTCTGAATCGCTACTTGCCGAAGCAGCCCGGCGCAATGCGCACGCCGGAAGGCAAGCATATGGGGGAGCATCAAGGTTTGATGTTCTACACCATCGGCCAACGCCAAGGACTCGCAATTGGCGGGCCGGGCGCGCCTTGGTTTGTCGCGGCTAAAGACATGGGGGGAAATATTCTCTACGTCGTGCAAGGCC
>JANNFT010000416.1:0-2612 GCA_031380185.1 Pseudomonadota bacterium | reverse complement strand
TTGCCGGATTTGTTGATATAGCGCGTCCGTTTCGGCCGATGGTTTGGTGCTCAGCACCACCGACAATAGCTCTCGGCAACGCCGGTAGGTGTCGATCGCTTCGGCATGACAGCCTTGCGCGATGTGGCAGCGCATCAACCGCTGATACATACCCTCCGAGAGATTGCTGACCGCGAGCGCTCTCTCGTACAAACCGATCGCCGCGGCCCAATCTTGCAGCGCTTCCAGCCTGTCTCCGACAAGCGCTACACCAGTTAAGAAGCGCCGGCGCAATCGCTCCCGAGTTGGCAAAATCCAGGTTTTTTCTTCTTCTTGCGCGAGGAAATCGCCGCGGTAGGTCTCGAGCAGCGACGCAGCCGTCGCGCCGGCGCCCGTGATTTCGCGCGCACTATCAAGCGTTGCGAACAGATGCTCGATCGCCAGCGTATCCACCCAGCAACGCGAAAGATCCAACGACAGCTTTCCTTCCTGCAGTTGCAGCAATCCGTCGTGTTTTAGAAGCTTGCGAAGGCGCAACAGCGCGGCATGAAACGCCGCCATTGCGGCATCGCCCTCTAGCTCCGGCCAGACCGCTTCCGCGAGGCGCTGGGCATCGACGTTTGTGCAACCGAAGGCGATCAAGGCTTTGAGTAGTTCGAGAGGTTTGCGCTGAAGCTTACGACCACCGCGCGATGGTTCACCTGCTTCCTTCACCGCGAACTCACCGAATGTGCAAATGCGCACCGGCCACGGCCAGTCGGGCGTATTAGGCGACGGCGCGCGGAGCCGGTAACGCTTGATCATTTCCATCGCTGCCGGCACAGCGATGCGATGCTTCAGCGCCAAAGCGCAGGCCTTGGCCGGTACGGTATTGGGAGTGTGAAAAATCGCCCAAAACAAGGGCGAGCCGCTGGCGAACACCTCCTCCATGTATGTTACGGCCTGGTCATTGCGTTTCAGCGCCTCGCTGACGACGGCCCCTATCATTGTCAGCTCCAGGTATTCGCTCACCAAAGACGAGTTGGCTGTGAGTCTGCGCCCTTCCTCCACCAGTGCCGCAGCCTCGGCAAATGCCCCCCGCTCGTAGTGTGTTGCCGCCAGCGAAACCAGAGCGTCTGCCTCATGTAGCCAAAGTTTGTAGGTATGCGCCGCGCGCCGCCAAGATTCAAGATGCTGGACGGCGCTCACGGCGTCGTTACGCAGGAGCAAAATAGAGGCAGTGACATTGTGAAATACGCACAGATGGATGGCCTTGCCTTCGTCGCCGCGAGGCAGCACTTTTTCGCGAATCGCTTCCAAGCCCACCATGTCGCGTTCTTGTACGCAATTGACGTGCTGAAACCAGCGAGCGACGATAGCCATGCGTCGCATGCCCATTCTGTCAGCCCTAACAATGACCTGATCGGCGTAGTGTCGCGCGGCAGCAAAGTCTCCGGTAACCTGACAGCAGAGCGCGTAATAGTGCCAGAGATAGAGATCGTCAACGTTTTCCGGTGCGGATTTCTGCAGTAGCGGCCGCACTGCCGCAATGACCTTTTGCAACGCCTCAGGCTCGGCCTCAACCAGGTAGTTGATCGCTAATCCAGCAGCGTAGCCTTTCTGCGCTAGCGGAATGTTCTTATCCTCCAATAACTCGACCAAACGCGCGCTGCAGCGCATCCGGACAGGATTGGTCGGGTCATGGAAATGCAGAGCCATCAGCAAACTGCCATGCACCTCGAGCGACTGCGCCGGTTCGAGCATCACCGAATGTTCGAGGCGGGCGACCAAGCGCGCGATCCAAACACCGATAGTCGGAAAATCGCCGTGGATGTTGCTGTGATAAGCGCGAAGAACGGCGGAACAGGTCAGTATTTGGCCGCGCTCATCGCCGGAATGCTCGAAGTTCGCGTACGCTTCTCCGAGTTGTTCGTGAGCGAGGAGCGGCTGCTGAGCAAAGTTCGCGAAGCCCTGCCAGTATTGCAGCCAGCCGTTGCTCGCAACCTCCGCTTGCGGCAATTTGGCTATCCACCGGCTCAAGGTAGTCCATCGTGCGGAAGCGAACAGTATCGGCGCCACCTCCAGGATCGTTGATTTTGCCGCGCCCCAATCTTGAGCTTCCAACAGCAAGTCGATCGCTTGGTCTGGGTGTCCCGATTCCTGCAACAAATCGGCCGCACGGCGCGCAAGTTGGCGCAGCCTGACCGGAGTGTAAATTTCGCGCGCACGCGAAAGCAAAAATTCGCGGAACAGCGCGTGATATTGATACGTAGTTTCGTCGCCGAGGCGTCGCTCGACGAAAAGTTGCCGTTGATGCAGCCGATCCAGAATCTTGTGCGCGTTGGAGTTGGCGCTGATACGTTCCGCGGTCCGCGCCGTCATGATGGGCAGGAAGGCGGTCTGCATCAGGGTCTGCTGAACTTCCGGGTCGGCGGCATCGAAGATTTCACCCGCGAAGTACTGGAATACCTCGTCGAGCGATTCACTGTTCAGCGAAGTGACGGTCCCGACACGTGCGGCATGTTCGATCAACAGAATTAGGCCCGCAAGCCATCCATCTGTTTGCCGATGCAGCATCCCGATCGCTTCGGCGTCGGTGAAACCTCGGTTGCGAGCCACTGCCATGGCTTCGTCGATAGTCAGCTTTAGCTCGG
>JANNFT010000339.1:0-12769 GCA_031380185.1 Pseudomonadota bacterium | reverse complement strand
TTCATATCGTCATTTTATCAGCGTGATGCCGTGTTTGAACGACTGCGGTCAATTCCCACGACCACCGCCACGAGCCGCGCCCAGCTTAGCGGGTGGCAATGCATGCTCTGCAAAGCAGTATCCACGCGCCTGCTGGCGATGCTTACGTCTTCGCTTTAGGATCGATCGCCGAGGTAAACGAATCGGCAAAAAATTCCTCCGCCGGCAGTCCGCGATCGGCAAACGTTTTTTGCGCGACTTCGATCATGATCGGCGCGCCACAGGAATAAATCTGGTAGCCTGACAGGTTGGCGAAATCATCGAGAACGGCTTGGTGAACCAGGCCAGTGCGGCCCGGCCAGTTGTCTTCCGCCAACGGTTCGGATAGCACGGGGATGAAAGTGAAATTTGCATTGGCTTGTTGCCACTCGCTCGGAATCTTTGAATAAATGTCCTGCATCGCGCGCACGCCCCAGTACAACACCATCGGCCGATCGATTTTCTTGTGTAGCATGTCTTCGATCACGGCTTTGATCGGCGCGAAGCCAGTGCCGCCGGCGAGGAAGATGATGGGCTTGTCGGATTCGCGCAGGAAAAATGTCCCATACGGACCTTCGAACCGGAGGATGGCTTTTTCTTTTAATTCTGTGAAGGCGAAACGGCTGAAGGTGCCGCCGGGAATGTTGCGCAGATGCAATTCGATCAGATCGTCATTGTGGGGCGCGTTTGCCATGGAATAACTGCGGCGCTTGCCGTCTTTGAGCAAGATGTCGATGTATTGGCCGGCGAGGTATTGCATGCGTTCGTTGGCCGGCAGCTTGAGCATTAAGATCACTACATCGTCGCTGGCGTGGATAATTTTCTCCACGCGGCACGGCAATTTCCTAATTTGCACCTCGGACGCGCCACCGATTTCTTTACCCTGTATGATTAAATCCGACAAGGGCAACGCGCGACAGAGCAGCGCTTTGCCGACCCGTTTTTCCAGGTCGGTCAACGTGCCGCTGAGATGCTCGCCATAATCCACTTGTCCGAGGGAGATCGTTGCTTTGCACGCGCCGCAGGCGCCGCTGCGGCAACCGTACGGCAAGCCGATGTGATTCCGCAGCGCCGCTTCGAGAACGGTCTCACCGTCCTCGACGGTGAAGGCGTGATCGCTCGGTTGGATGGTGACTCGGTAGGGCATGTTTATACTTACGCGATGTGGCGAATATTAATTATAGGTCCAGGCGACGTGGCGTTGCGTCTGGTTCCGCGGCTAACGAAAAAGTTTCGCGTCTTCGCACTGGTTCGTACACGCGCGAGCGCGGACAAATTACGCGATCTTGGCATCACGCCCATCAGCGGCGATCTCGACGATCGGCGCGCGCTCAAACGCATCGGCGGCATTGCCGATATGGTCCTGCACTTCGCGCCGCCGCCGAATACCGGTGCGATCGATTCGCGTACAAAGAACCTTATCGCCGCACTGAATTCGCGCGGCAGTGTACCACGGCGGCTTGTTTATATAAGTACGTCGGGCGTCTATGGCGATTGTGGCGGCGCGTGGGTCAACGAGACGCGGCCTGTGAAACCTGCGACCGCGCGCGGCACACGCCGTGTCGATGCCGAAAACCGCTTGCGAGAGTGGGCCGGCACGAATGCAGTGCGGTTAAGTATTTTGCGCGTCCCCGGCATTTACGGCGATGGGCGAATGCCCGAAGCGCGATTGCGCGCCCGCACGGCAGTGTTGGCTGCCGCGGACGATGTTTATACTAACCATATTCATGCCGACGATCTTGCTCGCATCGCGTTTATTGCATTATTTCGCGCGCAAAACAATCGCGTCTATAACGCCAGCGACAACAGCGAAATGAAGATGGCGGATTACTTCGATTTGGTTGCGGATCTGCTGGAACTGCCGCGGCCATCGCGCGTCAGCCGCTTGGAAGCGCAAGCACAATTGCCGAAAGAATTGCTGAGTTTTATGGGGGAGTCGCGCAGGCTGCGCAATAACCGATTACGTACGGAGCTAAAAGTTAGATTGCGCTATCCGACGGTTCGTGAGGGAGTAGCCGCGGCGGCTCGTCACAACAAACTGTAGTGCACTTTAATGGACGCCTCTCGTATGGTTAAATGGTCAGGATTAACCATCGCCACTTTAGCGCATCTTTATGCCGTCGGGTTGCGCGGAGGCCAGTTCATTGCCCTATATTATCCTTCGCGGCGAAACTCGCCGTCGATCACCCGTTCCGCATGGTTCGCGCGCGTCGGCGCGCCGCGGCCATGCGGGATGAGGATCAGTGCCAGCGCAATGAAATCGCTGATAACGCCGGGAAAAATGAAGAAAAATCCGGCGATTAAGATTCGGCCGCTGCCCAGCAGCGCGGGAATGTTCGATCCGCCCGAACGAATAACCGTCGAAAGTTCGCGCACCATAGCAATACGCGCTTCCTTGATTAACGCCATGCCGGTCAGTGCGCTCATGATCAGCCACGCCGCCAGCCACCAGCCTATGTAATGGCCGATCTTGGCAAGCAAAAACATTTCGAGGACCGGGAATCCGAGTAAAATGAGCACTAAGAGAAGGCGCATCGACTGCTTTCAAATCATGGGCATACAATTAATCATCACCAATCTGCCGAACCCGGATGTTGCGTTGAAACTCGCGAATCGGCTAGTAGAATCGCGCCTGGCCGCGTGCGTCAGCATCCTGGCTCCGTGCACATCAGTTTACACTTGGCAGGGTTCGCTCGAAACCGCCGAGGAATTCCCACTATTAATCAAAGCAATAAAACAGAATTACAGCGCGATCGAAAAGGAAATTCAAAGTATGCATCCCTATGAACTTCCGGAAATTATCGCAGTCCCAATTACCGATGGATTAACTCAATATTTGAACTGGATTGCGGCGGTAAGTTCACCCCAAACGCCGTCACCGAAATAAATCTTAGCACCTAAGCATAACTCTTCAATGATGACTCGTTGGCTGATTATCGTAGTTTTTTTGTGCGCCAGTGCGGCTCGAGCCGCCGTACCGGAAATTCTCGATGCGGCGCTCGCATTTAAGTTATCCGCGAAGGTGGTGTCCGATTCCGTTGTCGAAATCATCTACGACATCGAACCAGGCTACTATCTTTATCGGGAAAAATTCGCTTTTGCTTCCGGGTCGGCAAATGTGAAGCTTGGCGATGCGAAAATTCCTAACGGCAAAGTCAAGCATGACGAGTTCTTCGGTCGCATCGAAATGCTGCGCGATAAAGTGCGAATCTTGATTCCAATTACCCGCGGCAGCGCGGAGCCTTGGAACTTAAGCGCCACCTCCCAGGGCTGCGCCGACGTTGGCGTATGTTTTCCGCCAAATACCGAGCAGGTTGAGTTTAAGTCGGATGGGGCGGTCGTGGGCGCTGGCGGTGGCTGGCTAGCCGCGCTTGATGCGGCGGCGCCAGCGGCGGAAACAGATTTTTTGACTGCCGAAACTAAATCGATTGAAAAAGTTCCCGCTCGCAACGAAAGTGCCAACCTCTCAGAGACGGATCGAATCGCGACAATTTTTGAAACAAAAAATTTTTGGGCGATCGTTGCTGCATTCTTTGGCTTTGGTGTGTTGTTGTCGTTCACGCCGTGTGTGTTGCCAATGATTCCGATCTTGTCCGGACTCATTGTCGGCGAGGGCGCGAACGTCGGCAAAGGCCGGGCGTTTTCGCTCTCGGTCGCCTACGTGCTGGGCATGGCGATCACTTACGCAATCGCCGGTGTGATAGCCGGGCTATCGGGTTCAATGCTATCCACGGCATTGCAAAACCCGTGGGTACTGGGTGTATTTGCAATGGTGTTCGTATTACTTGCGTTATCGATGTTTGGTATGTATGAACTGCAATTGCCGGCATCAGCCCAAAGCGCCATGAGCGCAAAGAGCAATCGCCTGCCCGGCGGTAAATTTGTCGGTGTTACGTTGATGGGCATCCTGTCGGCCGTGATCGTCGGCCCCTGCGTCGCTGCGCCGCTCGCGGCGGCGCTGGGTTATATTGGAAAAGAGGGCAACTTCGTGCTCGGGGGTGCGGCGTTATTTGTGATGGCGCTCGGCATGGGCGTTCCTTTGCTATTGGTCGGCGCATCTGCTGGTGTCATCTTGCCGCGCGTCGGCGCATGGATGGAGTCGGTGAAACAATTTTTCGGCGTGTTGTTGCTGACAGTGGCGATTTGGCTGATTACGCCGGTTATTCCAACGTGGGCGGTGATGTTGTTATGGGCGTTTCTGTTGATCGGCGCCGCGATGTTCTTACGCGCGCTCGATCCCTTGCCTGACCACGTGAATGGCTATCGTCGTCTATGGAAGGGCGTCGGCGTGGCCTCACTCGTCGCTGGCATCGCGCTATTGCTCGGCGCATTAAGCGGCGCAAAAGATCCGCTGCAACCGTTGGCGGGGTTGAGCGGCGGTGGACAGAAACACGCGGAAAATGCACTTGCGTTTCAGCGCATCAAGTCCGTCGAGGATTTAGATCAGCGTCTTGCCTCGGCAAATGGCAAATACGTTATGCTCGATTTCTACGCCGATTGGTGTATTTCGTGCAAGGAGATGGAACGTTTCACATTCGCTGACTCCACAGTGCAAGCGCAACTCAAAGATATGGTGCTTCTGCAAGCGGACGTGACCGCCAACTCCGAAGCCGACAAAGCCTTGCTCAAGCGCTTTGGGCTGGTCGGTCCGCCAGGAATAATATTGTTCGGTCGCAACGGAGTTGAAATTAAATCCTTCCACGTAATCGGATACCTACCCAGCGAAAAATTTCTCGCGACGCTAGCCAGGGCGCTGTCCTGATTTTCCGTCACTCATGACCAAGATTCGCGATCTGATCGCGCTCGCCATTGCGATTATGCTCGGCGCCGGCTCCGTCTACCTAGGGCTGAACTGGTACAAAGAGGGCGCGCAGCAAAGCGAACCTGCCTCCACGCTTTCCCCGGGCGCGCTTTACACCGCCAGTTTTCCCGACTTAGAGGGCAAAACCCGTTCGTTAGGCGAATGGCAAGGCAAGGTCATGGTGCTTAATCTTTGGGCAACCTGGTGCGGGCCGTGCCGTGAAGAAATTCCTATCATGGTGAAACTACAACAAAAATACCGCGATCAAGGCCTTACCTTTGTCGGCCTAGCATTGGATGACAAAGCGCCCGTCGTGAAATTCGCCAACGAAATGGGCATGAATTACCCGATCCTGCTAGGGGATAGCGATTTAGGGGATTTCGGCCAACGCCTCGGCAACGTAAGCCGAGGCCTGCCGTACACGGTCATCGTAGACCGTTCAGGAAAAATCGTTACGACGAGATTGGGCGGCGTCGACGAAAAATTCCTCGAACAAATGTTACAGCCACTACTCCAAAATAAATCCTAGCATCGCGCCGGAAGGCGCATGCAGACAGGCGCCTAGGGCTGCCCGCTGCGGCCATGCTTCAACGAAAATCAGCGGATCTTTAGGCGATTACAATCCATCTTTTTCGATCTGTTCGATGCTGACGTGGCGAACGTCTTTGCCTTTGACAAGGTAAATGACGTGCTCGGCCATATTTTTCGAGTGGTCGCCAATACGCTCAATTGCTTTTGCGATGAACAAAATGTCGAGCGAGGCGGAAATTGTGCGCGGATCTTCCATCATGAAGGTGAGCAACTGCCGCAAAATCGCGCGATAGGCCTCGTCCACTTGATCGTCTTGTCGCAAAACCTGAATAGCCGTTTTTGTATCCATGCGAGCGAACGCGTCGAGCGCTCTGCGCAGCATGTCCAACGCCAGATTCGCTACGTGATTGATGTCCGCCAGGCGCGGTGCGTGCAGCCGGTCGGTGGTGTGGATCAACTTCGCCATACGCGCGACTTTGTCCGACTCGTCACCTATGCGCTCGATGTCGGTGATCAGTTTTACGACCGTCATCACCATGCGTAAATCCCCGGCGGCGGGTTGGCGGCGGGCGATGATGTGGGTGCAATCCTCGTCGATGGAAATTTCTAGCGCGTTAACGTGGTGATCTTTTTCGACCACTTGATCGGCAAGGCGCATATCGCCCGTGGCGAGGGCGTGTAGCGCGTCTTGGATCTGTTGTTCAACCAGTCCACCCATTTGCAGTACGCTGGCGCGAAGCCGTTCAAGATCGGCGTCGAACTGTTTCGAAATATGTTCGGTTTGAGTCAATGCAGTTTCTCCATATTACGCAGCGAAATTACCCACAGTTTGTGACAGAATCGTGACTAGGCATTATCCGGGGTAAACCTTTACGCCGTTGTTCGTGCCGAGTAAGAGCACGTCGGCTGGCCGGCGCGCGAAAATACCGCAGACGACGACGCCGGGAATTTGATTTATCGCCGATTCCAATTCCACCGGATTGCTTATCTTCAGATCGTAAACATCGATGATCAGATTGCCGTTGTCGGTCTTAAAGTTTTCGCGTAGTGCGGGCGAGCCGCCGAGCCTGACCATTTCGCGGCCAACGAAACTGCGCGCCATTGGAATAACTTCGATTGGTAGTGGAAATTTGCCAAGTACGTCAACCAGCTTGCTTGCGTCGGCGATGCAGATGAATTTCGTCGCCACGGCTGCGACGATTTTCTCCCGCGTCAATGCGCCGCCGCCGCCTTTGATCATGTGCCGGTGTTGCGTGATTTCATCGGCGCCGTCGACATAGATCGGCATGTCGTGAACGCTATTCAGATCGAATACGTGGATACCCGCATTTTTCAACAGCGCCGCGCTGCGCTCCGAACTCGCGACCGCACCGTCGATCTTGTGCTTGATTCTCGCCAATTCGGCGATGAAATAATTCGCCGTCGATCCCGTGCCCACGCCAACGATGGCGTTGTGGGTGACAAATTCCACTGCAGCCTTGGCCGCCTGTTGTTTTAAATCGTCCTGCGACATGTCTTTGATGTGAAGTGCTAGCTAACGGGAGAATAACTCCAAGCGGTAGAATATACAATCGCCGTAAGCCCGGTGAAACTCTGATAAGCTCAATTTCGTTAAGCAAAAACGCTGCGATCCCCTTTATGAAAATCGACTATCTAGAAAAAATCCTCAACGCCAATGTCTATGACGTGGCGATCGAAACTCCGCTTGACGTTGCTGAAAGTTTGTCACGCCGCTTAAAAAATAGGCTGTTGCTAAAACGCGAAGACTTGCAGCCGGTGTTTTCGTTTAAGCTGCGCGGCGCCTATAACAAAATGTCCAAGCTCACTGCCAATGAGCTAAAACGCGGCGTCATTGCTGCTTCCGCGGGCAATCACGCGCAAGGCGTGGCGCTCGCGGCGCAACGCTTGGGCGCGGTCGCGACCATCGTCATGCCGATCACCACGCCGCAAATTAAGATCGCCGCCGTGACCGGACGTGGGGCGCAGGTCATATTGCAGGGCGAATCCTACAGTGAGGCTTACACGCATGCACTCGCGCTAGGCAAGAAACGCGGGCTTATCTTCATTCATCCCTACGATGATCCCGACGTCATCGCCGGCCAGGGCACCGTCGCGATGGAAATTCTGCGCCAATGCCGCGAACCGATTCATGCGCTGTTCGTTGCCATCGGCGGCGGTGGTTTGATCGCCGGGATTGCCGCCTATGTCAAACGCTTGCGGCCGGAGATCAAGATTATTGGCGTGCAGCCGGTGGATTCAGACGCGATGGCGCAATCGCTTCGTGCCGGACGGCGCGTCGCGTTGTCCCACGTCGGACTATTCGCCGACGGTGTCGCCGTGAAGCAAGTGGGCAAGGAAACCTTTCGCCTGGCGCAGCAATATGTCGACGACGTGATTTTGGTGGATACCGACGAGATCTGCGCTGCGATGAAAGATATTTTTCAAGATACTCGCTCAATCGTCGAGCCCTCCGGCGCGCTAGGCGTGGCTGGCGCCAAACGCTATGTCGAAACCACCGGCATCCGCGGTGCGACGCTGGGCACTGTGCTGTGCGGCGCGAACATGAATTTCGACCGGTTACGCTTTGTCGCCGAACGCGCCGAGCTGGGCGAGCAGCGCGAAGCGGTATTCGCTGCGACCATTCCGGAAACGCCGGGCAGCTTCAAACGCTTTTGCGAACTGATTGGAAGCCGCAACGTAACGGAATTCAACTATCGCTATTCCGACGCCAAGGAAGCGCACGTCTTCGCCGGGCTGGAAGTCACAAGTCGCGCGGAAAAAGAGAAAATTCTCGCCACACTAAAGCGCAACAAGATTCAAACTTTGGATTTGACCGACAATGAAATGGCCAAGTTGCACGTGCGCCACCTTGTTGGCGGCCATGCCCCGGGCGCTAAACACGAGCGCCTTTACCGCTTCGAATTTCCGGAACGGCCCGGCGCCCTGATGAAATTTTTATCGACGATGGGCTACGACTGGAACATCAGCCTGTTTCACTATCGCAACCACGGCGCCGATTACGGCCGCGTTCTGGTCGGCATCCAAGTCCCGCCCGGCCAAGATCGCGCGTTCCAGCGATTTTTGAGCCTATTGGGTTACGAATATTGGGACGAAAGCCAGAATCCAGCGTACAAGCTGTTCCTGAGTTGATGCCTGCCAGGAGGCAAGTGGGGCGCGGCTTTCAGGATATGCACCGCCAGAAGCCAATATCCTCGCGGCTCCTGGCAATGTAAATTTGAACTACCGCGCTAATGCGATGACGTTTTCCAAACCGCGCCGCTCGTTGCGTCGCCGTTCGAGCTGTTGGCGGCGCTCGGCGCCGCCGCCCGCTTCGCGCACCCAAACAGTTTTAGCGTTAGTGAATTCGCGGATGCCGTGGTATGAAAGTTCGCGCCCGAAGCCGGAAGCCTTGATGCCGCCGAAGGGTAGGCGCGGGTCGGAGCGCACCATACCGTTGATGAAACTGGCGCCTGCCTGAATTTGTTCCGACAGGATTTCGGCGCGATTGTAGTCCCTACTCCAAATGCTGGAGGCGAGGCCAAATTCACTGTCATTGGCGATGCGGATAGCATCGGCTTCATCCGTGGCGCGAAGGATAATCGCAACGGGACCAAATGTTTCCTCGCGATAAATGCGCATGGCGGGCGTGACATGATCCAGGATCGACGCCGGATAAAATGAGCCAGCGCCGGGTCCCGGTTCGCAACCCAGCACCGCGGTCGCGCCAAGCCGAACGGCGTCGGTAACTTGTTCGTGTAACTCGTCGCGCAATGCTCGCTTGGCCATCGGCCCAAGGTGAACGCCGTCGTTGCTTGGATCGCCGGCCTTAAGTTGCGCGGCGCGTATTTTCATTCGCTGAACAAAATCGTCGGCAATTTCGGGGACGAGTATAAAACGTTTCGCGGCGATACAGGATTGCCCACAGTTCAGATAACGTGAGGCTACAGCCTGCTCGACCGCGAGTTCGAGGTCAGCGTCATGCAGAACAATAAAGGGATCCGAGCCGCCTAATTCGAGCACGCATTTCTTCAAATGCTGCCCGGCGAGAGAGCCGACTTTGCGACCAGCAGCCTCCGAGCCTGTGAGAGTGACCGCTTGCACATTCGGGTGGGCGATGACCTCGCCAATCTGTTCGGCATCGACAAATAAAGAAGTGAACAGATACGCCGGCAAACCGGCATCGCGAAATGCCGCCTCGATCGCCTCGGCACATTGCGGGACGTTCGAGGCGTGTTTCAACAGGCACGCGTTACCTGCCATTAGTGTTGGCGCGGCGAAACGGAAAACCTGCCAAAAAGGAAAATTCCACGGCATGATGCCGAGCACGGTTCCGAGCGGCATGTAAGTTACATAGCTGCGACCCGCGTCGGTTTTTATTAACTCTTCTTCCAAGAAAGGTTCCGCATGCACGGCATAATAATCGCAGGTGAGCGCGGATTTTTCGACTTCGGCGCGCGCCTCGCGGGCAAGCTTACCCATTTCCAAGGTGATCAGCGCGGCATATTCGTCGCGCTTGCGGCGCAGCCGAGTCCCAACGCGGGTCAGCAATTCGGCGCGCTCTTCAAAAGACGTCATCGCCCAGAGTTTTTGCGCGCTGCCAACGCGGTCAAGCGCCGAAGTTAATTTGGCGCGATCCCACGTGGGATAGGTTTTGAGAATAGCCCCGTTAACGGGATTTTGCGTGACATAGCTCATGGTTGCGGTTTGGAGTTGAGAGTGAGTCGAGCGGTATCGGCCCCGCCACTGTTTAACGTGATTGCGAACCCCCGCGATTGAAGGAGAGCAATTAAAGGTATAGACAATATTCAACACGGTGCAACGAAAGTTAACAAAAATCACCATTGTTGACCCAGACCGATAGGGACATTATTTCATCTTATTTTTCAAGGCGTTGCCGCATCGGCAGCCGCGCCTATCTTTTTCCGCTGGGATTGGGGACAATAGCTTTTTCCCGCAAACGTGCTAGTTGCAATGACTTTCGAAACGATTGAATTTGCCGAAGACGGCCCGATCGGCACGCTCACTTTGAACCGTCCCGACGACGGCAACATGTTCAACGTCACCATGTGCCACGAGATTCGCGAATGCATCAACGCGATTCGGCGCGAGACGCGCACCCGCGTATTGGTGATCACCGGCGCCGGAGACAAATTCTTTTGCATCGGCGGACGCAAAACCGACATGGAAGATACGCTGCTGTACGCCGGCGTGCTGCCGACCCTGGAAATATACGAGAGCATCGAGCGCTTGCAAAAACCGGTCATTGCGTCGGTGAATGGTTTTGCGGTCGGTGGCGGCAATGTGCTGCAAATGGTCTGCGACCTTACTATCGCTAAAGCGAGCGCGGTATTCCGCCAGGTCGGGCCGATGATGGGAAGCTTCGACGCCGGCTATGGCACCTGGTATCTCGAAGACCTAGTCGGCAAAAAGAAAGCCAAGGAAATGTGGTTTCGCAATCCCAAATTCACCGCGCAAGAGGCGCTTGCGATGGGCTTGATCAATAAAGTCGTGCCCGACGACCAACTTATCGCCGAGACAAAAAAGTTTGCCAGCGAAATCGCCGAGCGCGGCGCGTTTGCGTTGGCCTCGGTCAAGGCGGCTTTCAACGCGCGCCATGGCGGGGTGTCGGGGCTGGCGAGGCTGTCTCACGATGCATTGCTGCCGCTTTATTTGGCGACTGACGAAGCAAAGGAGTTGAGCGCGGCGTTCCGCGAAAAGCGCAAACCCGATTCCGACAAGTTTGGGCACTAGCCAGTCATGCTACTGACTCTGCACGACCCGAGCCGCGCGCGCCGATTTTATGAGCAAGGTTTATGGCGCCGTGACACACTCTACAGCTTGCTTTGCAAACACGCGAACGAGCGTCCGGAACACTTTGCCCTTCGCGACAGCAAACATCGCTTGACTTGGCTGGAGTTGAAAAATTGGGTTGACAGCGTCGCCCATGACCTAGATGAAACGGGCGTCCCAGCCGGTGGCCGTGTGTCGATTTGGTTACCGAACCGGGTCGAAAGCGTGGTGACGTTTCTCGCCTGTTCGCGCAATGGTTACGTTTGCAATTCATCACTACATCAAAATTATACTGTCGGAGAAATTATCGAACTTTTGCGCAGCGTTCGGTCCTCCGTGTTATTGACCGAAGCCGGATATGGCGCCAATACCTTTGCGCAAGATATATTCAGCCTCGCAGCCGAGCTGCCGGCCATGCAGCGCGTCTATCAAGCGTCTTCCGCCAACAATGTCCTGCGAGCTAAGCACAGCGCGGCTTTCCCTTTGCCTGGAAGCCGCGCTCCGCTTGCTTCACCGCCCATCGCCAATCCGGACAAAATCGTTTATCTGGCGTTTACCTCGGGCACTACCGGGAAACCTAAGGGCGTGATGCACTCCGACAACACGCTGCTCGCAAATGGTCGCGCCATGGTCAAAGATTGGCAACACGACGCCAACACGATTTTGCTCAGCTTAAGCCCAATGAGCCACCACATCGCCACCGTCGCGCTAGAGCAAAGCCTGGTCGCCGGCTGCGAGCTGGTGCTAAATGATACGCGCCCCGGTAGAGCGCCTCTTGATTGGATTCTCGAGACCGGTGCGACCTATGTCATGGGGGTACCAACCCATGCCATCGATATCCAGGCGGCGATGAAGCGGCGTGATTTGCAGCAGCTTGGCAAAGTGAAAGTGTTTTACATGGCCGGCGCGCCGATTCCCGAAGAAACCGCGCGCACGTTTCTCGATCAAGGCACGCTGCCGCAAAATGTCTACGGCATGACCGAAAACGGCTCGCACCAATACACGTTACCGAATGACGATCGCGACACAATCGTCAAAACCGCCGGCCGTTGCTGTGACGTCTACGAGGTGAAGATATTCCTCCAAGATAACGCAAATATCGAAGCGCAGCCCGGTGCCGTCGGTGAAATCGGCGGCCGCGGCGCAATGCTGATGTTGGGCTATTTCGACGACCAAAGCGCAACAGAAAATTCGTTCAACCACGATGGCTTTCTGATGAGCGGCGATCTCGGCTGGCTCGACCCGCGCGGTAATTTACATTTCGTCAGCCGTAAAAAAGATCTGATTATCCGCGGCGGCCACAATATCCACCCGGCCCGCATCGAGGACCTCGCGCACCGTCACCCATCGGTGCAGAAGGCTGCCGCGTTCGGTGTGCCGGATGCGCGCCTGGGTGAAAAGGCGTGCCTGGCGGTGATTTTTCGCGACTGCATGCGCATCGGCGCAGGCGAAATGCTTGCACACCTCAGCGAGGCGGGACTGTCCAAGTACGACATGCCTGAATAGTTCGTCGCCATGTTGACGCTGCCGCTCACCGCGAGCGGCAAGATCATCTTGCGCGAGCTGATCGATTGGGCGTATATGGGGCGCATCGCGCCGCAACCGGTGCGCTGGACCGATCCCGCGAAG
>JANNFT010000300.1:0-2152 GCA_031380185.1 Pseudomonadota bacterium | reverse complement strand
TGCACTGCCACGAGGCAACATCATCCGCAAAAGCAAATAAACTAAACTTTAAACTCCGTTTTTAACTTCTTCGCAACTGCAATATTTTTTAACACCACATAATCCGGTAAACCATTTTTAAACGGCGGATAATCTTCGCCGGCAATTAGCGGTGCGAGATACGTGCGGCACTTCGCGGTAATATGAAAACCATCGGCGCTGATGAAATTTCGCGGCATGAATTTTTCTTTGTTCGCGACGTCTTGCAATTTCGCCATTTCAATTTTCCATTTGTATGGCTTATCCGACAGGCGCTTGATCGCCGGCATCACGGCGTTGTGTCCCGCGAGCGCAAACTCGACGGCGGCTTTGCCAACGGCGTAGGCTTGTTCAACATCGGTCTTTGACGCGATGTGGCGCGCCGCGCGCTGCAAATAGTCGGCGACGGCCCAGTGATATTTATACTTGAGTTTGTCCTTCACCAGATTCGCGATCACCGGCGCGACGCCGCCCAATTGTGCGTGGCCGAACGCGTCCTTCAAGCCGGATTCCGCGAGGTAGGAACCATCCGCATTGCGCAATCCTTCCGACACACCGATGACGCAATAGCCGCGCTGTTTAACGGTCTTTTCGACTTTTGCCAAGAACTTCTCTTGCTTGAAAATCACTTCCGGGAATAACAGAATATGTGGTGCGTCACCGTCATTTTCGGCGGCGAGGCCGCACGCTGCCGTGATCCAACCGGCATGACGGCCCATCACTTCCAACACGAAAACTTTGGTCGACGTCTTCGCCATCGAAGCGACATCGAACGCCGCTTCGCGAATACTCGTCGCAACATATTTCGCAACGGAACCGAAACCGGGGCAGGTATCGGTGATCGGCAAATCGTTATCGACGGTTTTCGGAACGTGAACTGCGGTAATCGGATAGCCTAATTTCTCCGAAATCTGCGATACTTTCAGGCAGGTGTCGGCCGAATCGCCGCCGCCGTTGTAGAAAAAATACCCAATGTTGTGCGCTTTAAAGACTTCGATCAAGCGCTCATATTGCGCGCGATTTTCTTCCAGACCTTTGAGCTTGTAGCGGCACGACCCGAAAGCGCCAGACGGTGTGGTTTTCAATCGCGCGATCGACGCCGCGGAATCTTTGCCGGTGTCGATCAAGTCTTCGGTCAGCGCGCCGATAATGCCGTTGCGCCCCGCGTAAACTTTGCCGATTCTGTCTTTGTGTTTGCGCGCCGTTTCGATCACGCCTGCGGCACTGGCGTTGATAACTGCGGTAACGCCGCCGGATTGCGCATAAAACGCGTTTTGTTTAACCATGATTAAGTTCTCTAACTTAGCGCCGCGAAAATGCGATCGCGAATTTCATCGACCTTGCCGATCCCGGGAATCTTGCGATAGCGCGGCGCTTGGCTGTCGTTGCTGTTCGCCCAATGGGTGTAATAATCGACCAGCGGTTCGGTCTGATCGTGATAGACCTGCAGACGCTTCGCGACGGTCTCTTCTTTATCGTCGTCGCGTTGAATTAAATCTTCGCCGCTCAGGTCGTCTTTACCCTCCACTTTCGGCGGATTAAAAACCACGTGATAAGTTCGACCCGATGCCGCATGGGAACGACGACCGGACATACGTCTGATGATTTCGGCGTCGTCGACTTCGATCTCGACCACATAGTCGATTTTAACGCCGGCGAGTTTCATCGCTTCGGCTTGCGGAATAGTGCGCGGAAAACCATCGAATAAAAAACCATTTTTGCAATCGGCTTCTTTGATGCGTTCTTGCACCAAGCCGATGATGATGTCATCCGAAACCAGGCCACCGGCATCCATCACCTTCTTCGCCGCCAGACCCATCGCCGTGCCCGCCTTCACGGCCGCGCGCAGCATGTCGCCGGTCGAGATCTGCGGAATGCCGTACTTCTTGCAGATGAAGTTGGCCTGGGTTCCTTTGCCCGCTCCCGGCGCGCCCAGCAGGATGAGTCTCATGGATGTCCTCGTTCTCGTTGTCGGTGTGCGCCGCGCGGGCGGGGCGCCGGCACGCGAGGCGCCGATCGAATCGAGAATAACATGCGGGTCGCCGCATGAAACCGACTTGCGAGGGGCGGGGAAACACGCGTCCACGCGCGGGTTTCGGGCCTCTTCAGGCGAACAGTGCGCGCACGCGGGCCA
>JANNFT010000286.1:0-4127 GCA_031380185.1 Pseudomonadota bacterium | reverse complement strand
TAAATATCAAGGTCAAAGCGGCGTGACATTACCGAAGATTTAGGCAGCCAGTCATTTCGTTTCGCGACGGTCAATGTAATATTCTTGCCGCCAATGCGACCAATTGAATGCTACGCCAAAATCGATTTTCGCTGAACCGGGTTCAATATTCCAGCCCAAGCGCGATGCGCAAATGCGAATGGCAGGCGCCGCGGTTGATTTCGGTTACAGCGCAGAAAATGTTCAATAAAATTGCTTGAATTCACTGTTTTAGGGCGGCTTTTTGCCGTGGTTTCTTTATCGTTAGTTTGCAGGGTACAATACGGCGTCTCAACCTATTTATCCGTCGCAAAATTCGATGGGAAGGATGGGAACATTTACAATTGATTGGAGAACGGAAAATGTTGGCTAAATCTTTACTGACGGGTGTTGTACTTGGTTTGACCTTGGTTTCATCGTTAGGCTTCGCTGCGGACAATCCCTTGTCCCCGGCCTACACAACGGCAGCACAAAAGAAATATTTCATGGAGTTTTGCAAGATCGACCTCGACAGCAACGGCATGGTATCAATGGAGGAATACTTAAATAAAGGCAATCCTCTTGCGCCAGGCTTCGACAAAAATCCAAAGTTGACAGCGAAAATTTCCACTTGGAAAGCAATGGCAGGCGAAGGCAAAGAAATCGACGCCGCCAAATTTGTCGCTCATATGGACACCAGTAATCCTTTGCACCCGTCGCACAAGAAGTAATGCAATCAGCGCACGCTTTTCTGCGCGTCTTGCAATAGTGATGCTCTCGAACCACTTTCGCCTCGAATCGTGAGGCAAAAGTGGTCTTAGGGTGGTCAGTTTTCAAAAAGAATTAGGAGAAACAATGGCGCGCAAACCGATTCTAATTATCGCAATCGCGGCAGCACTGTTAGGCGGCTGTAAAGCGTTCGATACACCCTCCTTTCAAAACAATTACTCGCTTTACAATCGTGAAGCGCTCAAAGCCGAAAAGGAAAATAACTGGGACGCAGCCGCGAAACGCTATTTCCTGGCGTTGCAAAATTCCGAATGGGCGGAAGAAGGAAAAGGCGTTCGCGCTGATTTTCACTATAAACTCGGACGCGCCCAAGGCGCGATCTGCCAATTCGAAAAGTCGGCGCAAAACCTGAATCAGGCCTACACGCTCAATAATCGCTTGCCGCAGGCATTGGCCGAGCTAGGCCGCCTGAATTTATCGCAGAATAAATTGCCGGAGGCCTTAAGTTACTTTGAGCGCGCGATGCCGGAACTGGAAAAAGCGCAGCTTGGAAATTCCGATCCGATCGGTTACGCCGACCTTCTGGACGATTACAAAACCGCGCTTTTGAAATCCAACAAGGCCAGCGATGCCGCACGCGTTGCCAATCAAGCCGATGCGCTACGCGCGGCAAATAGCGGCAAAACCGCAGCGCTTTTAAAGCCGCCCTACGGCGGGCAATGTCCGGCGCCGAAGTCTTAGCGATATGGCGCGACCGGCGCCATCATTGCGTGCCCTCCACTGCACTTAAGGATAAACTGCGAGAGGAAGCAATCTCGTTTTGCGCCGTTAATAATTCGCAATCAGAATGAAGCGCGACATTCGCTCGTGATGGCGGTGCGATGCCATCAGGTCTGCGTATTTTCTGTAACATATTTTAACAATCGTAGTGTATTCAACGCTTTGTGAAACGATCCCGTGTCGGAAAACTTTACATTTCGATTGTCACAAGATTGTCAACTCGTTTCAATACAGCGCGATAAGGCATTGGCACGGACTTTGCTTCTTAAATTAATGCTGGTCTAAGTTTTGTAGTCGAACCAAAGAAGAGAATTGATCAACTGAAAAAAATAAGAACCATAACAATAATAATCAGCAACAAGAATAAATCGGGCGAATTGCGTATAACACGAAGTGAATAGCGCGATTCGCCTTTTCTTTTAGTAAACTCCCGATCATTCAACCTAGAAACGGCAGTTGACCGCTCCTTCGGTTATTCAACATCATGGTTCCAATAAAATTCTTCATAACTTGTGTGCTCACCCATTTGGTGAGAATGCGCTACGGGGCGGATTGCGCGGTTCTGGCGGCGCAGGGTGTCGTTGCAACTCGTTGCAATGGAATGACCATTCCGCCTCGCCGCGCCTTGCCCTGCACCCCCATAACCGCACACTCCGCCCCGTCCAACTGCCGTTTCTAGGTTCAATGCAGTGTGTTGCTGGGCAGTGCGACCTGTTCCGGCAACTCCGGATGAACCACGTCCCCGGCGCCGTCTGCGAATAATGGCGCGCCGCAATCGGTGCAATACTCCGGCTCAAATCGCTCACTAAGTTTTTCAATTTGCGTGACATCACTCGCGCGCAAACGAGTCTCGATCTCCAGTACCGCCAACGTCTCGTCCTCTTGATCAAACAACGGCCACACAACGCCGTGCAGCACGTCATTGGAATTCTTTTGCATGAATCCAATGCGAAACTCGTCGATATGCTGATCGCCACAGCCGGAGACAATTGCGCGCAATTCGCTCGCTGGAATTTTGAGGGTGCTGCTTAAAAATGCGACGGCGGCGTGCAGCGTGATCGGTCGAATGCGGCGATCTGTCTCACGGGCATTGGCAAAATAGCAATCCGGCAACAACGAATCAAACTCACAGCCCGGCATCAGGCCAGCCAGTGCAGCGGGCGCGAGGGCTTGCCAGCGCTCTTGGCAGTATGCTCGGCCACGATGGCCATCCCATTCTTGCCAGCAAAAACTTGGCTGACCCGCCCTCGACGCGATAGCGCCAACCAGAAAACGCGCGTCCGCTGGCAATTGCGGCGGCTCAGCCGTGACCTTCGGCGTCCAATCAGGTTCCGCAGCGTCAATCGCCGCTATGCCAAGCCTGCGCAACATATCGCGCAACGCCGAAAATTTTTGTGGCAATTGTTCGATACTGAATAAATAGGGAAATAAATTCAGATGCGCCGAATTCGCGAGAATCTGCTCGCGCACGACCTCTATGACCGGACCCAACTGGCTCGCCGCGATCGCCCCGAACGGAATACTGTATTTCGAGGTCGCAATCAGCGGCAGCGCAATCAGCGTGATGTTCCAGGTTTCGTTGCGGTGCTCGCTCACGACGCGCTCGGCAATCGCTTCCACCATTTCGATCAATTCTTCGTAGCCGCCTTCATGAGTTTGATCGAGTTGATCCAACGCATTTTCGATTACGCTGTCGCGCTTCGCATCCGCAAGTTGGGTTAGGGTTTCGATTAACGAATCTTCCCAGAAACAATCTTCGCCGTAGCTGCGCGATCCGGCTAATCCTAGCGCGAGTCCAATCAGTTTCTCGCTGTCGCGAGTGAGTCGAGGTTTGCTGGGCTTTCTTGAGCGTTTCATTGTGACAAGGTTTCCGGTTAACATTGAAATCATACCCGTAACCCAAGCATAATCCTAGAAATGCCGGGCTTTCCCGCAGTATCCGCCACCATCACATCGAGCAAATCCTACATGCTTAGTCCGCTTCAATTCACCGGCGTCATTCCGATTCTCGCCACGCCATTCGACGAACAAGAAAACCTAGACCTCGAATCGTTTGAACGCATGATTCGCTTCATGGTCACGCTGGGCGTCGACGGCGTGACTATCTTGGGCGTGCTCGGCGAATCGAATCGCTTGCTTGACCACGAGCGTGCAGCGCTGATAGGCGCCGCTGTACGCGCGGCGGATGGAAAGCTGCCGATAATCGTCGGCGCCAGTCACAGCAGCACCCTCGCGGCACTACGCTTAAGCCAGGTGGCCGAATCCCTAGGCGCTGATGCCGTAATGCTCACGCCGCATAGCGAACCGGCTCCGAACGATCAGCGGGTGTTCGATTACTTTCAGCGCATCGCCGCCGGCCTGCGGATTCCAATCGTCGCCCAAGACCACCCGGCGTCGACGCAAGTCCACATGTCGGTTGCGCTGTTGCTGCGCTTAGTAAATGAAATCCCCGGCATTGCCTGCATCAAAGAAGAAGCGCTGCCCACCGCGGCAAAGATTAGCGCATTGCTGGCAGGCATGAAAGAGCGAAAAGTTCCAATACTGACCGGTCTCGGCGCTCTGTATGGCGCTTTCGATTTGGCCCGTGGCTCCAGCGGCTTCAATACTGGATTTGCTTTTCC
>JANNFT010000267.1:0-6892 GCA_031380185.1 Pseudomonadota bacterium | reverse complement strand
TTTGGTATGACTCAAACTTTCGTACTCTCGCATGTTGATTCTCCTATCTCTTGGTCGAGATCAGAGAATCAATCCGACCGACTGATAGGTCAAACCTTGCGGAGTCCCCCGGCATAGCCGGGGGTTTACCAGGTTTAATTAACAATTTGCTGGGAACACAAACGCGTTTGGGAACCTTGACCACCGACATTGTGGCCTTGGGATCCGCAGCCAATCCAGCATTTGATAGCGGCGATGCCGGCGGCGCGATTGGTTCAGCGGCGGATGTTCTAGGTAATACTATCAGCTACTACGATGGCGATACCGCCATCAATCAGTTCTTTGTTGACTTGGCCGCCGGAATAGTCAATCCGGGCGTTATTTGGTTGGCCGGTACTGGGGCTGCAAACGACCTCGATACGTCGGAAGGTGATGCCTTAACGTCTAACGCTGCAGCGATCAACACGTTCGTTTCATCGGGCGGCGGCTTAATGTCGCATGGTTCTGGAGACACGGCGTATGGGTGGCTATCCGCATTACTCCCGGGCATTATCAGGGAATCTGGTTGTGAATCGAGCGGTGCCACATTGACCGCCGCCGGCAACGCTGCGTTCCCGGGATTGACCGACGCAAACGTCGATGGCAATGCCGGTCCGTGCCATAGCCACTTCGAGGGAGATTTTGGTGGGCTCACGACGCTAGCAATTGATGCAGATGGGTTTAGCTACATTATCGGAGGCGGCGCTGACACGGTCATCCAGTGCGGTCGAGACGGCCAACCGCCGTGCGAAACCCCGGAGCCCGAAGTGTATCATCTGCTTGGAATTGGCTTGCTCGGCATGGTGCTCGGTTTGCGCCGTAGATTCCCAAGCATAAAAGTAATGCCTTAAGGAAAATTATTCAGCCAATTCATTCCGTTGGCTATTCGACAAAAAGCCGCTTATCCCTTCCGGGGTAAGCGGCTTTTTTCTTCCTTAGTTCCGCGGTGACCTGATTTAACAAGCCATGCAGAAGTAAGCCACTCTATGTAATTCTAAATTACAGCTTGGGTAAGATCGCCGCGCTCGTTTTGGCGCCTAGCCGCAAAAATTCCTTAGCGTTTGCGCAGTAAGAACAAGAATTCCTTATTGGCTTCGGTGGCGTAAACCAACTCATGACCGGTTTGCTTGGCGAAGGCCTGAAAATCCTTCATGGCGCCCGGATCGGTGGCGACAATTTTTAACGTTTCGCCCGGCTGCATGTCGCTGAGTGCTTTTTTACTGCGCAAAATAGGAAGCGGACAATTGAGGCCGCGAGCGTCGAGTTCTTTATCGAATTGCATAACTGCTCCGGATAGTTAGCACAAATTATAATCGAAAACGATCAAATTTTGATGGGCGCTTCCGATAGCGCTTTGCCATCCCGCACCCAGCCCAGGATGCCACCGGATAGGTTATAAAGATCGGCAAATCCTTGCTGCGCCAAATACGAACAGGCTTGCGCCGAGCGGCCACCGGACTGGCAATAAATCACCAACGTCCCTTCGTTCGCCAAGGACGATGCGTGCTGCGGCAGGGAAAACAGCGAAATATGACGTGCACCGGCAATAATTCCGCGCACCACTTCAGCGTCCGTGCGCACATCGATCAGCGTAATGTCTTGCTGTTCGCGCATCGCCTCCAGTTGCTTGGAATCGATATTTTGGAACATGTCTGCGGCCCGATCCTGTCTGTTACACTTCTGCTAAGGTAACAAAAATTTAGTCGTACTAACAGCCCTTTCGAACCATGGCCATCCAAGCTCCCATCTCGCTCGGCGCAGCGTTGCGCTATTGGCTAAAACTCGGCTTCATCAGCTTTGGTGGTCCCGCCGGGCAGATCGCCATCATGCATCAAGAACTGGTCGAAAAGCGCCGCTGGATTTCCGAGCAACGATTTCTCCATGCGCTGAACTATTGCATGCTGTTGCCCGGCCCGGAAGCGCAACAGCTCGCAACTTACATCGGCTGGCTGATGCACGGCGTCAAAGGCGGCATTGCCGCTGGGGCGCTGTTCGTGTTGCCTTCACTGCTGATTCTGATCGCCCTGTCTTGGCTTTATGTCACGTTCGGCCAAACGCCCGTCGTCAGCGGATTGCTTTACGGCATCAAGCCGACCGTCACGGCGATCGTCGCCTTCGCCGCTTGGCGCATCGGCAGTCGCGTGCTAAAAAATGGATTGTTGTGGACCTTGGCGATTCTCGCTTTCACGGCAATTTTCTTTTTCAACATTCAGTTTCCATGGATCATCCTCGGCGCCGGGCTGATCGGCATCATCGCCGGCAACCTGCGACCGGATTGGTTCAAAGAAGATCGCCACGCCAAATCTCTCGAAAGCTACGGTGCAGCCGTGATCGACGATCTCACGCCGCTACCTGAGCACGCGCGATTTTCGTCGCGGCGCGTCGCGCTAATCGCCATCTTCGGCCTGGCGCTGTGGGCCGGTGCGCTGGCGATGCTTGGCGGATGGGACGGTGTACGCGGCACGTTGGCTGAGATGGGTTGGTTCTTCACTCAAGCGGCGCTGCTCACGTTTGGTGGAGCCTACGCGGTATTGCCTTACGTCTACCAAGGCGCGGTCGAACAACACCACTGGCTCACCGCGCACGCGATGATCGACGGACTCGCGCTCGGGGAAACCACGCCCGGCCCACTTATCATGATCGTCGCCTTCGTCGGTTATTTGGGTGGCGTGACCAAAGAAATTTTTGGCGCCGGCAATGCCTTCGCGGCTGGCGCGGCGGGCGCGAGCGTCGCGACCTTCTTTACTTTTCTGCCATCGTTCCTGTTCATATTAGTCGGCGGCCCGCTGGTCGAAGCCACGCGCAACAACCTTAAATTCACTGCGCCGCTCAACGCCATCACTGCCGCCGTCGTCGGCGTCATCGTCAATCTGGCGCTGTTTTTTGCCTGGCATGTATTGTGGCCGCACGCGAGCGAAGCAGCGCCGTTCAGCGGCAAGTTCGAATGGTTCGCGCTGCCGATCGGCAGCGTCGCCGGCGTCGCGCTGATTCGCGACAAAGTGAATGTTATGACTGTGATTGCAGCGGGTGGATTTGCCGGGCTGGCGTATTCTTTGTTGATGGGCACTCGCGGCATTTTGTGAAAAATTGTCGTGCTTGAAACAAGACCTATCGATACAATATTTAATATGGCTGCCCTTGAAAGAAATCCGCGATGTCCAAACTTGCCCTAACCAACATCTACCTCGAAAGCGAACAAAAAAAAGCACTATCCCGCAAAGCTAAATCCAACGGCACAAATTTGTCCGTGGAAGTTCGTCAGGCTGTCGACGCATATCTAGCGGGCGTTTCGGTGGACGAGCTTAAGTTGCTTAGTGCTGCTACAACGCGCGCAAAATCCGATATCAACGAAATTAACGCGACCCTAGACAACGCGCAAAAACGCGCCAACAAATTCTTTCGCGATATCGCTGCCATTAAGCGCCACGAAGCCAAATTGTGAGAAAGAACTCACATCGTCAAAGTTCAATAGGAAAACATAAGCGTCTCCCGTCCCATAACCTTCGGCTAGAAACAGTTTCAATTCTTCGGCCGCTCCGATTGTTAGCCGAACCTAAATTTCGGGCGCCGATGATCGCATTGACCGCAAATCGCCCGCATGCCGCGCCACGAGGAGAACTGAATGCGGCCGCTGGTGAAGTTGACTTCGTGTAGGTTGGCCTGAGGCACGAAGCCCAACATTCTTCGCCAAACAATTGCGTTGCACTTCCTTCGTCAGCCCCACCTCGGCGAACTCCTACCGACCGATCGCTACGAAGATGCGTTACGCCGGGGTGTTGGCCGGCTTTGGGCAGGAGACGATGCAAAGACCATTCTTGACGATGTCGCGAAAGAATGGGACGCGATTACGGAGCGAATCGGCATTGAGAATCAGAAAGCCGCCCACGCCGCGTGGACAGCAAAGCCAAGAGCGTATCCGAAATAATGTTCTTGCGACGGCGCGCCTACCAATGCTTCGGCAAATTCTGCTTGATCACAATGCGCCCATTTTCGCTGGAGAGGTAGCCGCCCTCTTTCAAGTCACTCAAGATGCGCGAGACCATCTCTCGTGACGAGCCAATGCGCTGGGAAATTTCTTGTTGCGACATCTTCGCGGTCACAACTAGTTGCCCTGATTCGTCGCTGGCGTTGTCGATAAGCAATCGTGCAACCCGTCCATACACATCGAGAAGCGCCAGACTCCCGATTGTGCGCGTGAGGTTCCGAGCGCGGCCGATCAGCGTCACGATCAGCGCAAAAGCGGCTTCCGGATTTTCAGCAAGAAAGCGTTTGAAGACTTCGCGCTGAATCACCGCCAGCTTAGATGCTTCGACGGTCATGACCGAAGCGGAGCGTGACTCCCCATCCAATGCCATTTCGCCGAAGTACTGCTTCGGACTCAACACATCCACTACGATTTCTTTACCGTCGTCATCGGCAAGAAACACTTTCAGTTTGCCGGCGAGCAAGACGTAGAGCTGATCGCTCTTGTCGCCTTCTTGTACAAGCACGGTGTTCTTTGGATAGGAACGAGCGACGCCTAGCGCCACCAGCGCATCGATATGCTGTTCGCCAAATAAATCAGAGCCCATATGTTGACCCTTGTTATTCTCGATCCGGGGAAGTCTCGAATCAGTCTCGTTGGTCGAGTTGAATTTAAAACGAGCGATCGGGGAACTTCGCTATGCCGCCGCTTATCCTTATCCAGTTTACACAAATTTCCGGATACGCTCTAAAAATGTAGGTTCGCGAGGCAACCGATGAACATTCCGACATCAAAAACGCAAAGCCCCACAAAAATCGCGGGGCTTCACAGGAATGCCACGGGGTGGTGGCCTTATTTCGTCGCTTCGCGCGACGTGTGCCGGCAAATTATTGCAGGCGTCAGGGTCGAGTGATAGTGATTTTCCTCTATAGCACCTCCTTTGGACTGCCTTGCTACCACAATGGCCGCTCATCGCGGTCGCCTACTACAAATAAATGCTACGCCACACTGCTAATATATGCAACCGACTTTTTGCCACTAATTCGACCGGCGTCGATGTAGATCAAATGCGCACGCTCCAAAAATATCGCGACGCGTCGCTAAACGTATCACGAATGTTTAATGACAGCCTATGCTATTGTCCACGGCGGAAATAAGTCATCATCTCTCACCCTTTGAATTTATTGAGCTCACTATCTATGCAAACCGAAAGTTTCATCCCCGGCAAAGACGCCTCGCTCGAATCAACCATCCAGACCATGCAGCAAAAGCTCGCCGGCCGAGGATTCCACCTTGACGAATCTTCCTGGCTCAATCCGGTGGAGTCGATCTGGTCGGTTCATGTGCGCGATCAGGCTTGCCCGATGCTGTTTGCAAATGGCAAAGGCGCAACCAAGTTGGCAGCGCGAGCCAGCGCGTTGGGCGAGTTTTTTGAAAGATTGAATACGCATTATTTCTGGACTCATTTCTACCTGGGCGAAACCCGCGCAAACAGACCGTTTGTCCACTATCCGCAAGAGCGCTGGTTTGCTCCCACCGATGATGGTCGTTGGCCGGCGGAATTACTCAATCCCGAACTGCATGCCTTTTATAATCCCGAAGGGGAGATAGATTCTAACGTGCTGGTCGACCTCAATTCCGGCAATGTGGCACGCGGCATCTGCGCATTGCCGTACACGCGCCTACGCGATGGCGCGCAGACCTGGATACCGGTCAATATCATCGGCAATCTCTACGTGAGCAATGGCATGGCGGCCGGCAACACGATGCTGGAGGCGCGCACCCAAGCCTTGTCGGAAATTTTCGAACGCCATATCAAGAATCGTATTATCAGCGAGGGTTTGTGCTTGCCCGAGGCGCCCGACGCGGTAATCGCCCGTTACCCGCGCATTGCCGCCGGCATTAAGGGTTTGCGCGACGCGGGTTTCGGCATTTTGGTGCGCGATGCTTCGCTCGGCGGGCGTTACCCGGTGATGAACGTGACCCTGCTGCATCCGCACGATCAGGGTTGTTTTGCCAGCTTCGGCGCGCACCCGCGGTTCGAAATCGCTCTGGAACGGGCGCTGACCGAACTTCTGCAAGGCCGGGCGCTGGAGTCGCTGGAAGGCTTTGCCGAGCCGGGTTTCGACATGGATGAAATTTCTATGGCGTCCAATCTGGAAATTCACTTCGTCGATTCCAGCGGCGTAATTAGCTGGAATTTTCTCGGCGATACACCGGATTTTCCATTCTGCGACTGGAACTTCAGCACCACCACGGCAGAAGATTACGCCTGGCTGTGCGACCGCGTTAAAGCCGAGGGCAAGGACATCTATGTGGCCGACTTCAGCGAGCAAGGCGCATACAGTTGCCGCATTCTCGTTCCCGGGATGTCGGAGATTTATCCCGTGGAAGATTTGGAATGGGAAAACAATAGCGTCGGCAACCAGATTCGCCCGGCATTGGTGAAACTGTCTGAGTTAAGCGATGCCGAATCGCAGACGTTGCTGGACGATTTACAAACCATGAACCTGAACGACGACAGACCGCTGTGGGAAATCCTCGGCCTGGCGATACCGCTCGGCACGACGTGGAAGGAATTGCGCATCGGCGAACTCAAGACCTTGCTGGCATTGGCTGTTGGCGATGAAGGCGCGACGCGCGACGGCTGCGATTGGATCCGTCACTACCAGCAGTTGAACCCTGCGCGCCGGCTGGTGTACCGCTGCATCGAAAGCCTGATGAATCTGGATGACGTCAACAATTACCGTCGTTCGTTAGACTTGCTGTTTGGCGAAAAGACCGTCCGCCAGGCGCAAGCCTTGCTCGATCGCAGTGAGCGATTCTTCGGCCTGGATACCCTGGGCGCGGATATGCAAGGCAGTCCGATGCACCGATCGCTGTTGGCGGCATACGACAAATTGTTTGCAG
>JANNFT010000223.1:0-2442 GCA_031380185.1 Pseudomonadota bacterium | reverse complement strand
CCAGGGAATTTGATGAACGGAAACACTGCCTCTTTTACCGAGTAGTAAGGAGGAATAATTTCGGCCGTGACGCCTTGTTCCTTTAATGTTTTGCCGACCATACAACGCGCGGCGATCTTGGCAAGCGGCATGCCGGTCGCCTTCGACACAAAGGGTACGGTGCGCGAGGCGCGCGGGTTCACTTCGAGCACATAGACCGTGCCGTTTTGAATCGCGAACTGTACGTTCATCAGGCCAATCACATTCAGCGCCTTGGCCATTGTAATTGTTTGGCGTTTGATCTCCGCTTGAATATCTGGCGACAAACTGAACGGCGGCAATGAACATGCCGAGTCGCCGGAATGCACGCCGGCCTCTTCGATGTGTTCCATGATGCCGCCGACAACAACGTCGGTACCGTCGGATACGGCGTCGACATCGACTTCCGTCGCGTCGTTCAAGAAGCGGTCGAGCAGGATCGGCATGCGCTCCGGAAATGTTTTTGACGTCAGCATGGCGTCGCGCATGTAGCGCTCGAGATCGGACTCGGCGTGGATGATTTCCATGCCGCGGCCACCGAGCACGTTGGACGGACGCACGACCAGCGGATAACCCAATTCACGAGCGAAGGCGATGGCGTCTTCGGGATTTCGAGCAGTGCGATTCGGCGGCTGACGCAAGCCAAGCTCATGCAACAGTTGCTGGAAGCGCGCGCGATCCTCGGCACGGTCGATCGAATCGGGGCTGGTGCCGATGATTGGCACCCCCGCTTCTTCCAAGCCCGGCGCGAGTTTCAGCGGCGTTTGGCCGCCAAACTGCACGATCACGCCATGCGGTTTTTCCTTGGCGATGACTTCGAGCACGTCTTCTAGTGTAAGCGGCTCGAAATACAAACGATCGGAGGTGTCGTAATCAGTGGAAACAGTCTCGGGATTGCAATTGACCATGATGGTCTCGTAGCCATCTTCACGCAAGGTCAGCGCGGCATGAACACAGCAATAGTCGAATTCGATACCCTGTCCGATCCGATTTGGCCCGCCGCCCAATACCATTATTTTTTTGTTGTTGGTTGGGTTCGCTTCGCATTCTTCCTCGTAGGTCGACTACATGTAGGCGGTGCTGCTAGCGAATTCCGCCGCGCAAGTATCGACGCGCTTGTAAACCGGGCGAATGTTCAGCGCGTGGCGTTTGGCGCGAACGTCTTGCTCGGTCGATTTCACGAGATGTGCTATACGGCGATCGGCGAAACCCCTGCGCTTGAGGGCGCGCAATTTGGCGGCATCTAAATCGTTGAGGTTGAGTTTTTCTAAATCGAGTTCGATGTCGACAATTTCTTTAATCTGCGACAAAAACCAGGGATCGATCTTGGTGTAATCGTAAATTTCTTCGAGCGTCATGCCCACGCCGAAAGCGTCGGCCACGTACCACAACCGCTCGGCGCGCGGATACGCGAGTTCGTCGCCAATTTTTTCCATGTCGACGGTTTTGAGATTGAAGCCATCGACGCCGACCTCCAGACCGCGTAGGGCTTTCTGCAGCGATTCTTGAAACGTGCGGCCTATGGCCATTACTTCGCCGACGGACTTCATTTGCGTCGTGAGTCGATCGTCCGCTTGCGGGAATTTCTCGAACGCAAATCGCGGCACTTTGGTGACGACGTAATCAATTGCCGGCTCGAACGACGCCGGCGTTGCGCCGCCGGTAATGTCGTTGCGCAATTCATCGAGCGTGTAGCCGACGGCAAGTTTGGCGGCGACTTTGGCGATCGGAAATCCCGTCGCCTTCGATGCGAGGGCCGAAGAGCGCGACACACGCGGATTCATCTCGATGATGACCATGCGGCCATCCTCTGGATTGATGCCAAACTGCACGTTCGAGCCGCCGGTCTCCACACCAATCTCACGCAAACACGCAATCGAGGCGTTTCGCATGATCTGATATTCCTTGTCCGTCAACGTTTGCGCCGGCGCCACGGTGATCGAGTCGCCGGTGTGAACGCCCATCGGATCGAGATTCTCGATCGAGCAGACGATAATGCAGTTATCGTTTTTGTCGCGCACCACTTCCATCTCGAACTCTTTCCAGCCGATGACGGATTCTTCGATGAGCAATTCTTTAGTCGGCGAAGCCTCGAGGCCGCGCTCGCAAATTGCCATAAATTCTTCTTGGTTGTAGGCGATGCCGCCGCCGGAACCGCCGAGTGTGAACGACGGTCGGATAATAGTCGGATAGCCAACCATGGCCTGCACTTGCATCGCCTCTTCCATGGAGTGGGCCAGCGCGGAACGCGGCGAATCCAAGCCGATCTTACTCATGGCGTGTTTAAATTTTTCGCGATCTTCGGCTTTGTCGATGGCTTCTTTAGTCGCGCCGATCATTTGCACGTTGTATTTTTCCAGCACGCCGTGCTTAGCGAGATCGAGCGCACAATTCAACGCCGTCTGCCCGCCCATGGTCGGCAGC
>JANNFT010000213.1:0-2176 GCA_031380185.1 Pseudomonadota bacterium | reverse complement strand
GCAGTCGCAAAAAGTTGTTTCATTTCTTGTCTCCTAAGATTAAATAAAGTTGCCAGCGAGTGTGGCCGAAAGCCACGCGATGGGTTCGCGACGACGGCTCAACTATACCTAAAAATACTCGTGCCAGAAAATTTTTCTGGTCGCGGCGGCGATTGCTCATCATCGACGCCTGTTTCGTGGCGACTAAGAAAGGCTTGGGGGGTCGCGAATGGATAGCGGGTAGCCACTGGCCATTGCTTCACAGGTCATGCCAGCCCACGCCTCGAGTACGCTGATGAATGCGCAATGGCCGCTTGAAAAGAGTAAACTATTTTTTGTAATTCCACAGGGGAAAAAGCTATGAATTGTTCTCGACGAAATGTATTGCGCTTAGGTGCGCTTCCCGCGCTCAGCGCGTTATCTGCTTGCGGCGCGGGATTGAAAACCGATCACTCCGGCGCGCCCAACCGCGCGGTAGTGGATAAGTCACTGATGACCGGGAGCCTAAGCTGCGACAACTCGTCCGTGCCACGTTCGGATGCGGCGAACCGCTTATCGACGATTGCAGATTTCGACGCCTCCGGTCAATGCGCAATGATCAAAGATTCATTCGAAGGTCCATTCTTTTATTGCACAAATCCAAACAGCGCGGAAATTGCCAAAGGCAAAGAAGGTATTGCGCTAGTCGTCGCGCTCCGCGCCGTGGACGCGACCGCCTGCCAGCCTCTCGCTGACGCGGTAATCGATATTTGGCATTGCGACGCGAGCGGAATTTATTCGGGATACAACT
The DNA here is from genome assembly GCA_031380185.1 of Pseudomonadota bacterium. GTDB lineage: Bacteria > Pseudomonadota > Gammaproteobacteria > Burkholderiales > JALYOK01 > JALYOK01. The sequence goes on along the minus strand of JANNFT010000213.1, from coordinate 1,407 downwards.
TAGGCGTCGATGAACCCATCACCAGCGGCCGTCACGCGGAACCGCAGAACAGCGAACGCGCCTGTCGCGGCGCGCTGCGAACAGACAAAGACGGCATCGCCGAATTTCGTACGATTTATCCCGGCTTTTACGTCGAGCGTGCGACGCACATTCATTTCAAAGCGCACATCGGTAACCGCGCGTTCCTTACCAACCAGGCGTACCTGCCGGAAGAGATTAACGACGCAACGTATCGACTCGCGCCTTACAACGCGCCGAGGAAAGGCAAGCGGCTTTTGAATTCGGACGAAAGTTGGTCGGTGCCGGTAATGAAGATCATCGAGCGCAACCAGACCCGAATTGCCGTGATCAATTTAGCGTTTGTGGCGAAGTAGTAGATTAGCTGAATCTTTTCGCTTATCACGACAGATCCTGTTCTGATCAAATCAAGCTTTCGTCGCAAAGCGCGACATTTTTCTATCAGCGGCTATGGTGAATTTTACTTACGCCACCCAGGGCACGGCCTTCTCGACATTCACACCGTATTTCTTAATCGCGTCACTGACTTTACTTTTCGCGATCGTGCCTTCATCGGCCAATGCTTTCAGCGCCGCGATCACAACGTGATGACGATTCACTTCGAAGAATTCGCGCAAATTCGCGCGCGTATCGCTGCGGCCGAAACCGTCGGTGCCTAGCGTAACAAATCGTTGCGAAACGTGAGGACGAATTTGTTCCGGGAAGGCGCGCATATAGTCGCTGGCCGCAATGACTGGTCCGGAGCGCTTCTCCAGGCATAGTGCCACGTAAGGCAAGCGTGGCGCGGCTTCCGGATGCATGCGGTTCCAGCGTTCGCACGCCATGCCGTCGCGGCCTAGTTCGGTGAAACTGGTCGCGCTCCAGATGTCGCTGGCGATGTCGAAATCTTTTGCGAGCAAATCCGCGGCCGCGATGACTTCGCGCAGGATGGCGCCGCTGCCCAAGAGTTGCACGCGTAGCGATTTTTTTCCAACCTCAATTTGCCGCAACAGATACATGCCTTTGCGAATGCCCTCTTCGGCGCCTTTCGGCATTTCCGGCTGCGTGTAATTTTCGTTCATCACGGTGACGTAGTAGAAAACATTTTCGCCATTTTCGTGCATGCGGCGCATGCCGTCTTGGATGATCACGACGACTTCATAACCGAAGGTCGGATCATAGGAAACGCAGTTCGGCACAGTGCTAGCGAGAATGTGACTGTGGCCGTCTTCATGCTGCAAGCCTTCGCCGGAGAGTGTGGTGCGGCCCGCCGTTGCGCCAAGCAGGAATCCGCGCGCACCGGCATCGCCGGCGGCCCAGAGCAAATCCCCAACGCGTTGGAAGCCGAAGATCGAATAGAAAATATAGAATGGAATCATCGGCACGCCGTGCGCCGCATAGCTCACGGCG
>JANNFT010000053.1:0-14107 GCA_031380185.1 Pseudomonadota bacterium | reverse complement strand
GGCATGATGCTCTGCAAACGGCTTAGATCAAAGCGCTCATGATCAGCCGCGTGGAACGCCTCATGGACAGACCATTCCAGCCTTGCCACGTCTGGAAGGTAGGCTAGGTCTGCCGCTCCGGGCAGGCTTGTCAACAATTCTGAAAAGTCTTGGCCGAAATGATGAATGTCGCCGCTGACGGACGGATTGCGCTCGATATAGCGATACGCGGCCTGGCGAAAATAGTCCACACCGACCAAACTCAAGATCGCCGGATAGACCGCTTCCAGCGCGCCGCGATAATTGCTAAAAACATTGTTGCGATAAATGTCGAGGCGTTTTCGTTCGCTTAAGTTTCCCGCTTCGAACATGACAAGCACCGTCACATCGCCGGCAAACACGCCGTCGCGAAAACTCGTTTCAAGCGCTGACAGTTGCATCGTGCTTCTGCAGAATTGTCCGCGCCTTCCAAGCTTCGCCAAGCAGCACGTCGAGCACGGGAATGTCCGTGTCCCACTCGATTAAAGTTGGTTTTGCGCCGAGGCGTTCGATGGTATGGGTGTAGAGCGACCACACCGCGTCGAACACGGGCTTAGCGTGGGTGTCGATCAAACAATCGCCGTTAGAGTCAAAACCGGCCAGATGGATTTCCAGCACGGAATCGGCAGGAATCGCGTCAATAAACAGGTTTGGATCGAATTCATGATTCTGTGCGCTGACGTAAATATTATTGACGTCGAGCAAGATGCCACAGCCGGCGCGGCGAGCAACTTCGGCCAAAAATTCCCACTCGGAAATGGTCGAGTGTTTGTACTGCAAATAGCTTGAGACATTTTCCACTAATATCTGCCGGCGCAAATAATCCTGCGCTTCACTGACGCGCGTCACGACATGACTCAACGCTTCCTCGGTGTACGGCAATGGCAACAAATCATTCAGGAATTGCCCGCCCACCGATGACCAGCACAGATGATCCGAAATAAGCCCTGGCTCAAAGCGATCGGCCAAGCGTTTAAGTTTTTTCAAATGACCGAGATTAAGCGGATCGGTCGAACCCAGCGACAGGCCGACCCCGTGCAGGCTTAACGGATAATGGGAACGAAATCGCTCGAGAAAATAAAGCGCTTGTCCGCCATCACCAAAATAATTTTCGCTATGCACTTCGAACCAGCCGATCGGCGGCAAGCTGTCGAGCAGTTCGCGATAATGCGGCGCGCGTAACCCGATTCCAACGCTGGCTGGAATCGGGTTAGCGGGTCGCGCGCTGAGGTTGTTGGAATTCATGCGCAGCGCGCGGCTGTCATTACTTCATCGGTTCTTTGTTCTTGTCGTCGGCCATGGCGGCGACTTTGCCGCCGATTTGCTCGCAAGTGCCTTTGGCGACATATTTCCATTCGTGCGGCAGATTGTCGGCCTTCGCTTCGGCGGCACAGGAATGCTCAGCCGTGCCGCAATCGTTTTGGCCTTTCTTCGCCACACCGTAGCATTTTTCCTTGTCGTCGGCGGCGACGGCTTGGGTGGCTGCAAGTGACGAAACCGCAATCAGGCTGACGATGGCGGAATGAATGAGTAGATGGGATTTGTTCATATTGGCTCCTTTTTAAAACTAAGTTTAACAATACCGGTGTTGCCGGCGAAAAAATCAAGCCTTGACGGCTTGTCGAATCAATTCCAAAGCGTAGCGGCGGGCGCTGCGTTGAACGAAACGCAATTCTTTGCAGCGCCCACGGCACCCATCACAACGCACGAAGTGCTGATTGAGTAGACCGAATTCCTCGTGCGTAAGTTCGCGATCGAGCGCCAGAGATTGCAACCGGGAAATCGCCAAGCAATCGGCCGGCATGTTCGCCATTGTCTGGGTCAGCGGTTTGAAACCAATAATCATTTAGATATTGTCGCATGCCCATGCGGGCGCGATGCAAAATTACCCAGCAATTGGTCTCGGTGATTTTTTGTTCCTTACAAATCTCCTCGGTGCTATGGCCAAGCACATCGCGCATCACGAAAACCCGCCGTGTTTTACCGGGTAACAACGCCAATCCCGCTTCGAATATTCGCCAGAATTCCTTCTCCTCGAAAGCGGCTTCCGGCCGTTCCCACACTGGCGCGACCTGAGTAAACGGGCTGGTTTCGTGTTCGAGCCAATCATCCGTGTCTTGCGAATCGCTTCCCAGCATCGCCGAAAAAGCCGGTTCGCGCGCCTGGCGGCGAATCAAGTCAATTATTTTAAACTTGAGGATCGCCGTCAGCCAGGTTTTCAAAGTCGACTTGCCGGCGAAGCTAGCGCGACTTTCCAGCGCGGCGAGCAAGGTATCCTGCACCGCATCCCGCGCCAGGTCTTCGTCGCGCAATTTCCGCAACGCGAAGCGTTGCAGGTAGCCTGTCAACGTTTCGAGTTCCGCGCGCTGAAATAAGGCCTTTGTGGGCATGCTAACTCCTCCAAAGTATGTGCTGATCCAGCATGGCCTCAGCAGATTGTAGTGCGGCTTCGTTATCGGCGACAATGGCGAAACTACCGCGCCGCGCCGGCCGCAACGCCGTAATCAAACCTTTGTATGCGCCTTCGGCACGCCAGTAGACCGTTTGGTTTGGCATGGTAATCAAGGTGACTTTGCCGCGCGGCGTCATCCAGATGATGTGTTTGCCGATGCCGCCGGGGACCGGGCAATCGTGCAAATAGATCACCGCCTGGGCAAAATCTTCTTTAAGCTGCGCACCGGAATCGGCTAGTGCCGACTGCAAATCACTCGTGCTCACGGTTTGATGAGAATCGAATGCGTTGGGCTCATGCATGACGTGATCCACGGACGCATGAAGCACACGCGTATCCGGCGCCCATTGACGATAACCAATGACCAACGCCGCGGCGCACAGCAGCAACACGCTCGCCGCCATGGCATACAATCGCGTAGCGCGCCCGGCCTTAAGCTTGCGATTCAGCACAATGCGCTGCGCCATCGTTGCGTCAACGGGAATATTCACGGCAAGTTCAAGTTGGCTTTCGATGCGATCCAGATCACGCGCAAACTCGGCGCAACTCGGACATGCCAGCGCGTGGGTCGCCGCATCGTCTGACATCTGCCGTGGCGTGGCTAATTTGTTTCGGCGAAATTGCATGCAATTCATATTGTATTCGCTCGTCGTTGTAAGTCCGGCGCCATCATTTTGCGCAGCGCCATGCGTGCTCGAGTCAGGCGTTGCATCACGTTCATCTCGGACAAGTTCACCATCGTCGCGATCTCGGCACAGGTGAAGCCACCCAAAACTTGCAACAATAGCGGCTCGCGAAAACCCTCCGGCAATTTCCACAACGCATCGCGCATCTCTAGTTCGCCGAGCACGTCGATTTCCGCCGCCACCACCAAATCAGTCAGATCCTCATCGCTTATTTCGATGCGCTTTTTCTCGAACAGGCGAGCATGTTCGTGATGCAGAATCGTTAGCAGCCAACCCTTCGCCGCCTTTTCGTCGCGCACATCTTTCCAGTTCGCCCACGCTCGAGTGAATGCCTCCTGCACCAAATCCTCGGCCACGCCACGATCGCGGCACAACCAATAGGCGAAGCGATACAAATCACTTGAGTGCGCATGAACCATGGCTTCGAAACTACTTTGTGTTTTTTGAAACAGCATCACGGGCAGTTTTTACTCTCATAACGGATAAGACCGGCAAACGCGCCGAAAGCTGACGGGACTTGAAAAATAATTCTTCGACCCCATCGGCAAGGCTGCCGGGAAATTGTCACGCGTTCTTCACAAATGTAAAAATTTTCGGCTGAGGCTTGAAAGGAATCGCGCCACCCTTATGTTTGATGCATGGCGGCAACTTGCCGCGTTTTTTGGAATAGAAAGGAATGATGATGGGAAACGCAATGCGTTGGGAAGCAATGGATGACCAGTTCGACAACTTGGTGCGGAATCTGTTCCGCCCCGTAAACGTGACGACACGCGATGTCGTCGTGCCGATTCGTATGGACGTCAGCGAAAAGGAAAATACTTACCTGGTGCAGGCCGACATGCCGGGACTGAAGAAGGAAGATATTAAGATCGAAATCGACGGCAATGAAGTCTCCATCAGCGCCGAAACCAAAAACGAAAAAGACCTGAAAGACGGCGAGCACGTGTTGCGCGCGGAACGCTATTACGGCAAAGTTTCGCGCAAATTCACGCTGGCGAGCGAAGTCGACGAAGCCGCCGCCTCGGCGAAATATGAAAACGGCGTATTGGAACTGGCGCTGCCGAAAAAAGTAGTAGCGAAAGCAAAATTGCTAGCGGTCGTGTAACTTAACTCGATTACGTAAGCAAAGCGGTCGTTGCGCAAGCACGACCGCTTATTTATTTAGCATGCCTGAATCGGCAATGGCCCGAGGTAGCCCTAGGCCAGCCCCCCACCCCGTACTCGGGCAAATCTCCCGGCTTCCCGTGCCACGAGGCAAGCAGGGCGTGGGGTAGGACTACGAGGAGGGACGTTATTCCCAGGCTAGGTAGCGCAAAATAACAATCTATAAAGCCGGATCGTTTAACTGCTGAAACGACAACAAATCATCTTCGGTAAACCACTTTGCGTCAGACCCGGCGCCATTGTATTCTGCGTAGACTGTAGCGTTGCCGTTGGCAATCGTAGCCGGTGTCGCCATATTGATTCACTACGTCATCGTCAGTAAATGGAATGCCATCTGTTCCGGCATTTTGATAGGAAACGACGCGTGTTGGATTGCCGTTGTTATCGTAGGACATCGCGCTATAAGCGCCCGCGTCGTCGACGTCGACAAACCAGACACCATCGACGCCCGGCCCGTCAAAGGATAGATTGATCGTAAGATTGCCGCTAACGTCGTAGGTTGAATTGCTGTATCGGCTCACGAGGTCATCGTCGGTAAACCAAAGACTGTCAAAGCCATCGCCGTTATACGAAACATTTCGCGTGGCATTGCCACTGCCGTCGTAGCTGATTTTGTTTTAGCTGCGCTCATCGACCGCACCGCCAGAACTTCCACCACCACCGCCGCCGCCACATGCGGCGACCAGTCCCAGCAAAAAGACGCAGGCTACGCATCGTTGATATTTCGAAGACACGACGACATCCAAATTTTCTAATTTTCTCAAGATCGCACCTTGATTGTTGTTGGCATGGAACTCGTTGGAGCGCGCCATTAGTTTGAGTTGGAACTATCGCACAGGTCGCCGAAAGCAGGCAAGTCAGTCGCACTTGCTCGCTACTGTGTAAAATAACGCATCACTTCCGCTACAGGCTGCCCATGTCCTCGACTTCCACCAGCGCCACTGAGAAAGCTCGCATCCTCGGCGAGGCGCTGCCCTACATTCAGCGCTTCCACGACCGCAATATTGTCATCAAATATGGCGGCAACGCCATGACCGACGAGAAATTAAAAGATAGCTTCGCGCGCGACATCGTATTGCTGAAACTGGTTGGAATGAATCCCGTTGTGGTGCACGGCGGCGGGCCGCAGATCGGCCAGTTGCTCGCGCGTGTCGGTAAACAAAGCGAATTCATTCAAGGCATGCGCGTAACCGATGAAGAAACGCTCGACGTGGTCGAGATGGTGCTTGGCGGTTTGGTGAATCAAGAAATCGTGAGCCTGATAAACAAGCACGGCGGCAGGGCGGTCGGTCTGAACGGCAAAGACGGCGGCATGATCCGCGCTAAAAAAATGCTGATTAAGAACAAAGAAAAACAAGACGAATTCGTCGACATCGGCCTGGTCGGCGAAGTGGTGTCGATCGACCCGGAGTTGATTTCATTGCTCGACACGCGCGATTTTATTCCGGTGATCGCACCGATCGGTGTCGGCGAGAACGGCGAGATCTACAACATAAACGCCGATCCGGTTGCCGGCAAGCTCGCCATCACCTTGCAGGCGGAAAAGCTTATCCTGCTGACTAACATCGCCGGCGTGATGGACAAGGAAGGGAACATTCTCACCGGGCTTACCAGCGCCCGGGTCGATGAATTGATCGCCGATGGCACCATCTACGGCGGCATGTTGCCAAAAATCCTAACGGCGCTGGATGCGGTGCGCAACGGCGTCAAAACGGCTCACATTATCGATGGCCGGGTCGAACATGCGTTACTTCTGGAAGTACTGACTGACGAAGGCGTCGGGACTTTAATTCGCGGCGCCGCGGCAAATCGCGCGCCCGCCTAATGCTTTTGGCCTAGGCCGATTGCGGTATTGCTAGGGATAAGTTTTGCAGTTCATAATACGTACTTGAAGTATCGGCTATCACGCTGCTGGCCGGATAAGAACAAATCTTGATAGGGCAAGATTTTCGTTATGAATATACTAAAAGCTGGCGCTTCCGGCGATTCTGTACGGGAATTACAGGCGAATCTCAAAATACTGTGCCATTACGCCGGTGAAGCAAACGGCGCGTTCGATGACGCCACGTGCATTGCCCTGAAGGCCATGCAAGCCGAACTCAAACTCGGGACGTCCGGCGAATTGGATCAAGCGACCAAACTCGAACTCGAAACCCATTTAGGCCTGCTACGCGGCGCGCTGAGTTGCCTCGGGTTTTTGCGCGACGACGACGCGCGGCCAGACTCCGACCCGCTACGCCAGGCGGTGATCGATTTTCAAGCGGATCAAGATCTTCGGCAAAGCGGCTGCCTCGATCCGCCAACGCGTTCCAATCTTAGCGAAGAAATCACCAAACTTCAGAGCAAGTTGTATTTCCTCGGCGACTACAAAGGCTTCGTCGACGGCAACTACAACACCTTTATCGTCCCGGCTTTATTCGCATTCCAAAAACGCGTCAGCTTAGCAACGACTGGCATTCGCGATGCCGCCACTCGGGTCGCTGTTATTCAAAACGCAGTGATTTTGCCCGACGCCAGTGAAATATCCAATCCCGGCAAGCGCGAAAAAGTTGCCGCTTTACAACGCAAACTGTATTGCGGCGGAGAATATCGCGGGCCGCACCACGGCCGCTACGACGACGCCACAATCAAAGCGGTGAGCGCCTTCCAAAAGTATCACAAACTTCCGCGTGGCGACGGGGTTTGCGACGATCACACCTGGTGGCAGATCAATCAAGTCGCCGGCACCGTATTCGCGGAAGCGTTTCAGTGGGAACTCGACGCGCTGGACGAAGAGCACAGCGGCATCATCCCCGACAAAGCCGATCCGCGCCCGGCCTCGGACAGCGAGGTCGAGCAGCGCGCGCATCGCAGCCAATTGTGCGGACTGTCTTTTTCCGGCGGCGGCATACGCAGCGCGACGTTCAATCTCGGCATTTCACAGGCATTGGCGGAACAGCGGTTATTGCGCGAATTCCATTACATGTCGACTGTGTCGGGCGGTGGATACATCGGCAGTTGGCTGTCGAAATGGATTCACGAAGAAGACGGCGAAGTTGAAAAGGTCGAAGAAAAACTTGCCATCTCGAGCCGCCAGACGCCAAACAAAATTGAACCTGATCAGATCAAATTCCTGCGCCAATATAGCAACTATTTGACGCCGAAAGTCGGCGTCCTCGGCGCTGATACCTGGGCGGTGATCGCGACTTATGTGCGCAACGTCATGCTGAACATGGCGATTTTGGCCGCGGTGTTGAGTGTGGTGCTGCTATTCCCGCGTCTGTTGCTATGGCTCGTTAGCGAATATAGCGCCGCGGTCAAATACGGCGAGTTGTTTACGCCCGGATTCGCGCGTTGGTTCGGCGGCATCGCGCTGCTCGCATTTCTCGTCGCGGTTTTTTTCATCTCACTGAACATTTCCGTCATTGCGCATCCCAGCAACAAACAGCGTTGGCTGTATTGCCAGGAACAGGGATGCGTGCTGACGCGGGTCGTGGCGCCACTGATGATTTCGGGATTTTTCGGCAGTGTTTGGTTATGGTACGAATACGAAGGCATCCAGAGCTTCTTGATCGACTGGCATTACTGGTTAGCAGCGACGATCGTCTACCTGGTGGTGTGGGCAGTGGCTTGGATGATGGGGCAGCGCCTGAATCACGCCAACTATGTAGGGGCAAAGTCTAACGTCGGATTCTGGACGCAGATCGCGCCACATTTAGGCTTCAGTATCGCCGCGTTGATTATCGGTCATTTGCTGATCGCCTTCGTCATCAGCCGATTGGAAGAGCTGGTTCTAAGCCGCGATCCGTTAAATCATCCGGTGAATTTGGTCACGTTCGGCATGCCGATGGCGCTCGCGATATTCGGCGTGTCCATGGTGCTGTTAGTTGGCCTGCTCGGCCGTGCCTACAGCGACCGCAGTCGCGAATGGTGGAGCCGCATGGGTGGCTGGACCATCATTTTCACCAGCGGTTGGGTGGTGCTATTCAGCATTTGCTTGTACGGCCCGCCGTTCGTCAGCTGGCTGACTCGCGAGTTCGGCGCCTGGGCCAGTTCAACCCTAACGATCGGCTGGCTCGCGCCAAGTTTGGCAGGCGTCTTTTACGGTAAAAGCGAACGCAGCGACACCGCGCCGGCCAGTCGTATGAATGATCGACTGCTTGCCATTGTCCCACCCATCTTTGTGCTCGGAATGCTCTTGCTGATCACCGTGATTATCCAATCGCTGATCACCGTGCGCCTTCCTTACCCAAATAATCTCACCCTCGGCGATTATTTTCACCTGGGATTCTATGCCTCTGAACTAACGTCCATCAAGGTGCTGCTGGTCAGCATCGTCGGTTGTGTATTCGTCGCAATCGTGCTTGCCTGGCGCGTTGATATCAACAAGTTTTCCATGTACATGATGTATCGCAATCGCTTGGTGCGTTGTTATTTGGGCGCATCAAACAAAACTCGCCAGCCGCACCCGTTTACCGGATTCGATACCGGTGACGATCCACACCTTTCCGAACTGTTGTGGAAATTGGCGCCCGAAAACGGTGTACGCATGCAACATCTGCAAAAACCGTTTCATCTGATTAACACGACGCTGAATCTGGTCAAGGGCAAGGAACTCGCATGGCAAGAACGCAAGGCCGCGTCGTTCCTGTTCTCGCCGGGATTTTGTGGGTTTGAAACGCCCGCGCGTTCCGGACACTTGAAACCGAGCGGCGCCACCGACTTGGCGCGCGGCTGTTTTCGCGCCACACGAGAATACGGCGCCGGCAAACGCGATGTGATCGGCGGCAATATCTCCGTCGGCGGAATGCGCGAGAAGGTCGAACGATTCGGCGATGAAGATGAAGGCGTCAAGCTCGGCCAGGCGATGGCCATTTCCGGCGCCGCCGCGAGCCCGAACATGGGGTATCACAGCAATCCCGCGTTGTCATTTCTGATGACCGCGTTCAACGTCCGCCTCGGGCGTTGGAACGCCAATCCCCTGCGCGACAACTGGCGCAGGTCGAGTCCTAGATTCGGGTTGCGTTGGCTGATCAAGGAATTGTTGGGATCGACCAATGCCGATTCGCGCTACGTTTATTTGTCAGACGGCGGCCATTTCGAAAATCTCGGTATCTACGAATTGGTGCGGCGGCGTTGCGCGCTGATCGTTGCCGTCGACTCCGGTGCCGACGCTGGCGCCACATTCAACGACCTCGGCGGCGCAATGCGTAAATGCTTCACCGACTTCGGTATCGAGGTCGACTTACATGTGAAGGACATCGAAATCGATCCTGCAACAAAACTCACAAAATCCCATTGGGCCATTGGCGAAATAAAATATGGCTTGGTCGATTCGAATTGCGAATCGGGAATTCTGCTGTACGTCAAGCCTTCCCTGACGGGCAATGAGCCGGCGGATCTTTTGAATTACCGCAATATCGACCGTAACTTCCCACATCAAAGCACGTCAGATCAATTTTTTGACGAGACGCAATTTGAAAGCTATCGCAAACTCGGTTACCACATCGGAACGTCTGTCCTCGGCGAGATCTGCCGGGAATTGGAAAGAAAAATGGTCGGCGACGGCAATCGTCGCGCGGCTTTGATCAAATTATTGCGTCAGAAACTCAGGCAATCAGAAAGACCGGAACGCTTGAGTGAAGAACAGATGTTGATTCATGAGTTGAAAGGGAAACTTTCGAGCGCCCGGAGGTCGCCGGCGGCTGGGAGGTTGAGTGCGGGGAATTGGCGCATTTAAATGCATCGACACTAAATTCCGCAACGCCCGTGTTAATGACACAACGTAGTTTCGCCACCGGCTCGACTCAATACCACGCCCACTGACCTACCAGTCAATACCGGAGCGGCTCGTAGGCCATTCGAGGCGCCACTGAGGCGCGCGCACGTATAAGGTTAGACTGCACACCATTTCGCCATGATGTCGACATACATCGAAACCGATACGTCCACTTTATTGGCGTAACAATACTCATCGGTCTGATGCGCCATCGCGGCTTCGCCGGGACCGAGAATGATCGTCGGCGCGCCGCCATAGGCTCGGCGCAGCGCGGAGGCATCGGTGAAATAGGTGGCGGTGCGTGCTTGCGGCCGCTCGTTTAAATATTTGCCGGTAATCTCAAACACGTTTTGTACCCACGCATGCGACGGCTCGGTCCACACGCTCGGTACGTCGATCACGGTTGTCAATTCCACGTCATGGCCCAAGGTCTGTTGCAGATGCCGATGCAACTCCTGATGGTCCTGGTTCGGAATGGTGCGGATGTCAATGCTGGTGATGACTTCGTCGGGCACGGAGTTGGGGTTCAGGCCACCGTGAATCGTGCCGACGTTCAGCGTTGGCTTACCCATCATGAAATGCGACGGCGCGGTAAATTCATAACGCTCTAACTTCGCAACCGCTTTCGCCGCTTTATAGATCGCGTTGTCGCCCAATTCCGGCATCGAGCCATGGGCGGTGATGCCGCGGGTTTTGGCGTTGAGCCAATACGCGCCCTTGTGGCCGACCAAAGGATAGTTGCCGGTCGGCTCACCGACGACGATCGCGCCCGCCGTTCCCAAAATACCGAACTGACGATGCAGGCTTTCCAAATGATCCGCGCCTTGGCAACCGCGTTCTTCGCCCGCAGTGATAATGAACACCACGCCACACGAATGCTGGAGTCGATCCGCGAGTTGAACGGCGGCCGCGACAAATGCCGCGACACCGCTTTTCATATCGCTGGAGCCGCGCCCGTATATTTTTCCGGAATCAAGCTCGCCCGCAAACGGATCTTTTTTCCACGGCGTGTTGCCGAGCGGCACGATGTCGATGTGGCCGGTGAAGCAAATCGGCGGCTTGCCGTTGCTAGCGCCGATGCGCGCGACTAGGCTGGTGCGCTTCTCGGCGAATTCGTGGTAGGCGGCGGTAAAGCCGTTTTTCTCCAACAAATTGCCGATGTATTCGGCACAAGCACGCTCATCTCCAGGCGGATTGATGGTGTTAAAACGCAGCAATTCGCGGGTCAATTCGAATGCATTTATCATGGTCGTCGTCTTTGTTATCTCCCGAATGGCGTTATTGTAGGCCGAATTGCTTTCAGGAAAATAGCTTTTCGAATACCGCCTTGAACGCCGCGCCCTGCTTACCTCACAGCGACGCATTCGAGAATACGCGCATCCCGCTTGCCGCCTGGCTCGGCATAAAAAAAGGCAGCCCACGCTGCCCTTTTTAACGGCCACTTTTCATCCGCTAGACGGTAAAACTTTCTCCACACCCGCAGGAATCTTTGACGTTTGGGTTATTGAATTTGAAAGTTGCATTCAAGCCGTCGCGACGATAATCGACTTCCGTACCTTCCAAAAATGGCAGGCTATCGGGATCGACCAGCACCGCGACGCCGTTGCTATCGAAGCGCAAATCGTCGTTCGATTGTTCGTCCGCGTATTCAATTTTATAAGCCCAACCGGAGCAGCCCGACTTGCGAATTCCCAAGCGCAAACCCACGCCCTTACCGCGCTTACTTAGAGCGGTTTGAACATGCTGCGCGGCGCTCGTGGTCAATGTGATCATGTTCTCTTCGGTTATGAATGCGTCAACAGCCTATATATTAAGCCAAATTGCAAAATTACAATATCAACTCCTTCGACTGCTTAGTTTTGCGTTAGTTTCGGCCGCAATCAATACTTTGCTATCCATCGGCTGATCGGCTGTTTAATGCTCGCCGAGTTTTTCTTCCAACTCGCTGATTTGGTTTAACACGTTGTCGATACGGCTCTCGATTTCGGTATAGCGTTCGCTCACCAGAGGCGGCGGCGCGATTTCACGTGGTTGAACAATTTTTTGCCGCCGCTCATTCTCGGACTCCGGCTCAATGAACCTTGGCTCGGCTGAATCGCGCTCGAGAAACGGCTCGATTCGTTCGTCGTCGTCACACACGCCGTACGGAACAAATTCACGTCGCTCGCCGCCGTGCGCAGTGATATCTTCCGGCCGGATAATTACCCGTCCGGGAATCCCGACGACCGTAGCACCGGGGGGCACTTCCTTGACAACGACGGCATTCGATCCGACCGTCGCGCCTTCGCCGACGGTGAACGGTCCAAGGATCTTGGCGCCGGCGCCGACCGTGACGTAACGCCCCAGCGTCGGATGACGTTTGCCCTTGCGCAGCGTCGTGCCGCCCAAGGTAACGCCTTGATAAATTGTACAATCGTCACCCACTTCCGCAGTCTCGCCGATCACCACACCCATGCCGTGATCGATAAAGACACGACGACCCATGGTCGCGCCGGGATGAATTTCGATACCGGTGAGGAAGCGTGCGAACTGCGAAATCCAACGGCCGGTCCACTTGAAATTACCCAGCCAAAGTCCATGTGCAAGTCGATGCAAAGCGAGTGCATGCACGCCTGGATACAGCGTTACAACTTCAAAGGTCGATCGGGCAGCGGGATCGCGTTCCAGCACCATCGCGATATCTTCCCGCAATCGTCTAAACATCCTTGATTTCCTTATGGTATTTTTTCAAGTATGGAATACGTTAGCGGTTATTTCAACTCTATTCTATAGGAGTTTTCCTGACCGCATGCAGGATTCCCCTGAGGATATTGACCTCTTCTTTTTCCAAACGTGCGCGCGCGAACAGACGCCGTAGCCGCCGCATCAGCCGCTTCGGTTGGGCGGGATCGAGAAATTCTGTCTCATACATGACTTCTTGGAGATGGCCGTAAAACCCCTCGACTTGCTCGAAATCCGCCAGCGGGAATGGCGGTTTTTTGGAGGGAATCGCGGCAAATAACGCTTGGCGCAGCTCGTAAACCGTGACTTGAACCGCCGCGGCGAGATTGAGCGACGAAAAGTGCTCGTCCGCTGCGATATTCGCCAACAAATGGCAGCGATCCAACTCGGAATTGCTTAAACCCGACATTTCTGTGCCGAATAACAGGGCGACCGCGCCATTCGCTGTTTCAGCAACAATCCGGGACGCCGCCTCGCGCAGCGGCGCCATGTCGTGGGACAAGTCGCGTTGGCGCGCCGTCAGCCCAACCACGAATATCGTTCCCGCCAACGCCTGTTCCAGCGTGCTACAGATTTTCGCGCCCGCCAACATTTCATCGGCGCCCGCCGCCATGGCCGTTGCGTCCGCACTGGGAAAACGTTGCGGATTGATCAGATATAGATTCTTTAAACCCATCGTACGCATCGCCCGCGCCGAGGCGCCGACGTTGCCGGGATGCGTCGTGTGTGACAACACGACGCGGATATTCGCGAGCGACAATTTAGCATTCATATCATTTCGCGAGCGACAATTTGGCGTTCATATTAAAATACGCGCTGCAATCTTCGTTCTTTAATCATTGTCCGGCTGAGAAAATACTTACCATGTCCATGCATCCCATGATGAACACGGCCATAAAGGCCGCGCGCCGAGCAGGCAGCATCATCAGTCGCGCGTCCCTCGACGTCGGTGCGCTTACGATCACCAAAAAACGCCATAACGATTTCGTCTCCGAAGTGGACAAGGCCGCGGAACACGCGATCCTCGAAGTATTGATGGACGCCTATCCACATCACAGGATTTTAGCAGAGGAAGGCGGCGCAGCCGGCAAAGCCGATTCCGAGTATCAGTGGATCATCGATCCGCTCGACGGTACGACTAATTTCCTGCACGGCGTGCCGCAATACTGCGTCTCCATTGGCCTAGTGCAAAAGGGCGTCATCACTCAGGCCGTCGTGTACGACACCAACCGCAACGATCTGTACACCGCCACCCGCGGGCGCGGCGCTTACTGCAACGACAAGCGCCTGCGCGTCAGCAAAACCCTG
>JANNFT010000033.1:0-2395 GCA_031380185.1 Pseudomonadota bacterium | reverse complement strand
GAGAGGCAATAGGGACGCGGGTTTCAGCCACTCGATATATTTTATTTACTACTTCGAACAACCCTGCCGCTCCCATACCACGGCCGACGCACATCGTCACGACCACAAACTTCACACCGCGGCGGCGACCCTCGATCAGCGCGTGGCCGGTCATGCGCGCACCACTCATGCCGTAGGGGTGGCCGATCGACACGGAACCGCCGTCGACGTTGAGCCGGTCGCCCGGGATGCCGAGATGATCGCGGCAATAGATCACTTGCACGGCAAAGGCCTCGTTTAACTCCCACAGGCCGATATCGTCCATGTTGAGATCGAAACGCTCGAGCAAACGCGGCACGGCGAAAATCGGGCCGATGCCCATTTCATCCGGCTCGCAGCCGGCTACTTCGAAACCGCGGAAGATGCCGAGCGGTTTGATGCCGCGCTTTTCCGCAAGCTTGCTATCCATTACCACACACGCCGATGCGCCATCGGATAACTGGCTGGCATTGCCCGCCGTGATGTGGCCGCTATCGCCGATCACGGGCTTGAGGTTGGACAATCCTTCGATAGTGGTTTCCGGGCGATTGCCTTCATCTTTCTCCAGCGTAATCTCCACCATGGAGGATTGCCCGGTTTCTTTATTGATAAGTTGTTTGTAGGTGTGCAACGGCACGATTTCATCCTTGAAGCGGCCCGCCGCTTGCGCTGCCGCGGTGCGTTGCTGGCTTTGCAAACCGTATTCGTCCTGCCGCTGCCGGGAAATTTTATAACGCTCCGACACCACTTCTGCGGTCTCGATCATCGAGTAATACAACTGCGGTTTGTGGCGCTTGATCCATTCCTCGTGGGCATGCCAATTATTCTGATGGTCATTTTGCACCATGCTGACGGATTCCAGGCCACCGGCGACCATGATGGGGACGCGGTCGACGATCACGCGGTGCGCGGCCATGGCGATGGCTTGCAGGCCCGAGCTACAGAAACGGTTGACGGTTGCGGCGGACGTGGTCACCGGCAGGCCGGCGCGAATCGCCGCTTGGCGCGCGATATTGTAGCCGGTGGCGCCTTCCGGATTAGCGCAACCGATGATGACATCTTCAATTTCTTGCGGTTCGACGCCGGCGCGTTCGACCGCGTGTTTGATGACATGGCCGCCGAGCTTGGCGCCATGGGTCATGTTGAAGGCGCCGCGATAGGCTTTGCCGATGGGCGTACGGGCGGTGGATACGATCACTGCGTCAGTCATTTCTAGTCCTCCTCGTTAGCGTGGCATGGTGTGCCCATGCGATTATTTGATTCCCTGAATAACTGCTATGTTATGCCCGTCCAGGGTGGGATCACAAGCGTAATATTGGGTCGTGAATTACTTGCCGGGTTCAGTCTTGTAAATCGTGTTCTTCGGCACGGCAAAAACGCGGCGCATCATGGGTTCGAAAAATTCCAGCGGCAAGGTTTCGCCGTTCGGATCGAACGCAGGGCCGTCGTATTTTTCGCAGAACTCGGCGGTTAGTTCAAATGCGGGATGACCGCGAAATTGCTCGCGCATGTTGCGATCCAAGCCCAGATAATGAAAGAAAAAATAGCCTTGGAACATGCCGTGTTTTTCGACCATCCAGAAATTATCGGCGGACACGAACGGCTTAAGAATTGCAGCGCCGACGTCGGCATGATTAAAGCTGCCGAGCGTATCGCCTATATCGTGCAGAAGGGCGCAAACGACGTATTCCTCATCTTTCCCGGCGCGATGGGCGCGCGTGGCGGTTTGTAGGGAATGAGTCATTCGATCCACGGCGAAACCGCCGTAGTCGCCAGACAAAAGCCGGAGGTGGGCTAGTACCCGGTCCGGCAATGTTTGAGCATAGGGAACGTATTCCTCGGCGATAAGTTTCCAGTCCTCCGCGGTACTGTGTTCCATAGTGGTGAATGTTGCGCGCAATCCCTGTTGGTCGTTTGATCCCATGGTGTTTCTCCATCAAGTTGGCAAATCCTCCTTCGGCGCTGCTCAGGACAGGCTTGAAGGGGAGGGTGGTTACTGCGACGGTCAGCGATTAAAGCGCTTATCTTCGGCAGCCAATTTCTTCAGCAACGGCGCCACTTTCCAGAAATGTCCATTGCGGCCTTTCTCGAATCCCGCTATCGTCTCTGCAACTTTCTTTAGCCCAACGCTGTCGGCATAAAACATCGGTCCGCCACGAAATAGCGGGAAGCCATAGCCCGTCAGGTAAACCATGTCGATATCGCCGGCACGTAACGCGATGCCTTCGTCGAGAATTTGTGCCCCGACGTTGACCAGTCCATAAATACAGCGCTCGACGATTTCTTCATCGCTGATTTCGCGGCGCGCAATATTTTGTTCTTCCGAATAATCGACGATTAATTTGTCAATAATCGGGTCGGTAACCGGCTTGCGGTT
>JANNFT010000009.1:0-21251 GCA_031380185.1 Pseudomonadota bacterium | reverse complement strand
AGGTCAAAATCGCCGTTGACAACGTAACCCTGCTTGCTCGGCGTTAGACTGGCGTTCCTGACCGATAACTCGCTGGCGCGCGCGCCACCTAAAATGGCGATGAATAATGCGATGAGCAAAAGAAATCGATTGGCGTAACGCAGCCCGACCCTGACGATACTAACGCTTTTGCAATAATGCGTAAAAAAATCCGTCGCTGCTTTCGCTTGGCAACAATTGCAAACCTTCTGGGTTGGCGTCGGAGAGAGGCAGTAACAGTGCATCGGGATGAAGTCGGCAAAAATCAATTAATTGCCTGTGGTTTTCGTCCGCAAAAATGGAACAAGTAGCGTACAGCAATTTGCCCCCCGGGGTCAGTGTCTGCCACAAAACAGAAAGAAGTTGCGCCTGCTGTTGTGCGAATGATGCAACATCGGCGGCGCGGCGCAGCCATTTGATGTCCGGATGGCGTTTCACGACGCCTGAAGCGGTGCACGGCGCATCACACAGAATGCGGTCAAAAGGTTGCTGATCCCACCAATTTTCAAGCTTGGTGGCATCCGCCGCTTTGAGCTTGGCTTTTAAACTTGAACGAATGAGATTGTGGCTGACTTGCGACAGGCGCTCGACGTCCTTGTCGATAGCGGTCAGTTCAACGTCGGCTAATTCGAGGATATGCCCAGTCTTGCCGCCTGGCGCGGCGCAGGCATCCAGCACCCGCTGTCCGGCTGCAAGGTCAAGCAAGTGGGCAGCGTACTGCGCGCCTTGATCTTGTATCGACACGACACCATCCGCGAAGCCCGGCAGTCGTTCGATGCCGACAGGATGGGCTAGGATAATCGCGCCATGTTCGCCCAGCGATGCCGCGATACCGACCTCCGCCAATTGCTGCAAATAAGTCTGCGCGTCGCAGCGGCGACGATTCACGCGCAAAGTCATCGGCGGATGCTGATTCCCTAACGTGAGGATGGATTCCCATTGCCGCGGGTATTGAGACTGAACCTTATCGATCCACCATACGGGATAGGAATAGCGCGCTTCGACATCGCCTTGTATCGCCACCGATAGCGTATCGCTTTGCCGCAAGTAGTTGCGCAACACCGCGTTCACCAAACCTTTTAGATGCGGCTTTCCGAGTGCTGCCGTAGTTTGCACGGCGTGGTCGACGATGGCATGGGCCGCCGCTTTGCTATGGCGTAGTTGATACAGGGTGACGATAAGAAGCGCGAATACGTCTGGATCTTGCAATGGACGTGAGACCAATTTTGCAAGAATTGCCCTTAGTTCACCGTAAACTCTCAGCGATCCAAAGCTGATGTCTTGGATCGCGCCACGCTCGCCCGATGTCAGTGCGGCGCCGTTTTGCGACCAGCTGTTTTTCAGAGCCCGATCAAGATTGCGGCCGGCGAGGACCTCGGCAATTACCTTACTTGCCAGCCGCTGAACCAGGATCAAGCGCGCGCCATGGCCTCAAGCCGCGCGATGCGCTCGCCGGTATCGGGATGGGTGCTGAAAAGCCCCGCCAGGTTTCCACCAGACAGCGGATTTATGATCATCATCTGGCCGGTTTCCGGATGGGCTTCGGCGGCGGGCATGGGGATGCCTTTGGCGTAACGATGGATTTTATCCAAGGCAGACGCTAAGGATTGCGGATCGCCGGAAATTTCAGAGCCGCCGCGATCGGCTTCGAATTCACGTGAGCGAGAGATGGCGAATTGAATCAACATGGCGGCGATCGGCGCCAGGATCATAATTAAGATGCCGCTGAGACCGCTGTTGTGGCCTTCTCCATTGGAACGATTGCCACCGAAAAACATCCCGAATTGCGCAATGGACGAGATTGCCCCAGCCACTGTCGCCGAAATCGTCGAAGTAAGAATATCGCGATGCTTCACGTGCGCCAGTTCGTGCGCCATTACGCCGCGTAGTTCGCGCTCCGAGAGAACCCGCATGATTCCGGTGGTCGCCGCTACCGCGGCGTTCGCCGGATTGCGCCCCGTGGCGAATGCATTTGGCTGATCTTCGTTTATGATGTACACCCGCGGCATCGGCAATTGAGCTTTCGCCGCCAATTCCTTGACCATGCGGAAGTAGCCGCCGCCGCTCGATTCGTCGACTTCCTGGGCGTTGTACATGCGCAACACCATTTTGTCGGAGAACCAATAGGCGTAGAAATTCATGCCGACTGCTATCAGCAGAGCGACCATCATGCCGGTTCCGCCCCCCAGTGCGGCGCCGACTACGCCGAACAGCGCGACGATGCCCGCCATTAAGATGCTGGTCTTGAGCCAATTGCCTAACATTGAGTTACCTTTCTACGCAACGTGAACAAAATCGTTCACCCGATAAATGGGGTTGAATGGAATATTATCAATCGCCGAGACGATCGCTAAGATGGATTGTCGCGCCCAGCAAAAATTCCCGCGCAGTTAGGCGTTTTCCTCCGGCGCGCTGCAACTCGGTCAGCGCGAGCGCACCTGCGCCGCACGCGACGATGATGCGATCTTTTTCAACGGCGATGATGCTGCCCGGGCTGCGATTTTCCTCGCCTGCAAGTTTTCCTTTCCAAATACGCAGCGTCTCGCCACGCCAATGTGTTTGCGCCACGGGAAATGGGTTGAACGCGCGCACTTTTCGCTCGATTTCTTCTGCGCGAAAATTCCAATCGATCAGTGCTTCCGCCTTGCTGATTTTAGCGGCGTAGGTGATGCCGATTTCCGGCTGCGGTACAGCGGGCAGATCACCGTTTTGCAATTGCGCCAACCCGCGGACGATCATTTGTGCGCCAAGATTTGCCAGTTTGTCGTGCAGAGTTTTGCTCGTGTCGTCGGCGAGAATCGGTATCGAGTCGCGCAACAGCATTGGCCCGGTATCCAAACCCGCGGCCATTTGCATGATGGTAATCCCGGTTTCGCGATCACCGGCGAGGATAGCGCGATGGATCGGTGCCGCGCCGCGCCATCGCGGTAACAATGAGGCATGGATGTTGATACAACCCATGCGAGCCATATCGAGCACTGCTTGCGGCAAAATCAAGCCGTAGGCGGCAACGACTATTGCGTCCGCGCTAACGGCCGCAATTTTAGCTTGATGGTCTGCCATCTTTAGTGACTGCGGTTGAAACACGTCGATGTCGTGTTGTTGCGCTACACGTTTCACCGGGCTTGGTGTTTGACGCATGCCGCGGCCTGCCGGACGATCCGGCTGGGTCAATACCAGCGCAACAGTGTGTTTGGCCGCAATCAGCGCCTCAAGTGCGGCGACGGCAAAGTCGGGCGTGCCGGCGAAAATTAAGCGCATCTGGGTTCCTAGCGGGAGGCTGAAGAGACAATATCAGTGTGGCCCTGGCCACTGGCTAGCCTAGGGCTACCCCGTATCCGCGCGCTTCCTGGCAAGATCATCACGCGGCATGCCGCTGCGCTTTTTTTATCTTGGTGCGAATGCGATTTTGTTTTAGCGGCGACAAATATTCGACGAAAACCTTGCCTTTGAGATGGTCCATTTCATGCTGGATGCATACGCCCAGGAGGTCTTCCGCGTCCAATCTAAAATTATTGCCGTCTCGATCCAGTGCTTCTACCGTGATTTTTTCGGCTCGCGTCACGATGTCGAAAACACCCGGGACCGATAGGCAACCTTCCTCATGTTCGGCGACCCCTTCAATTTTGGTCAAACGCGGATTGATGAAAACTTTCAAGTCGTTACGTTCTTCGCTCACATCAATGACGATGATCTCGCGGTGCACGTCAACTTGCGTCGCGGCTAACCCTATTCCCGGCGCGCCATACATTGTTTCAGCCATATCGTCGATCAGCTTACGAACATTGTCATCTACTCGTTCGACCCGCTTCGCAACTGTGTGAAGCCTTGAATCGGGATACTTAAGAATATTTAGAATTGCCATAAAATCTTGCTAATTTAACAAATTATGTGCACAATCTAGTAAATCACTTTAGGCTTTTTGCCGGACATAAACGATAGGACTGACTATGAGACGTATTATATCCCTTGTCATTCTCGCCTGCTGCTTTGCGCTGCACGTTAACGCAGACGAACTCAAGTTGAAGGAAGGTGCGCCTGACATCTACACGGTGAAGAAAGGCGACACGCTGTGGGACATTTCCGGCCAATTTCTGGAGAGCCCTTGGCGCTGGCCGGAAATATGGAATTTGAACAAAGAGCAGATCAAAAATCCCCATTGGATCTATCCCGGCGATGTCATCGCGTTAGACAAAAGCGGTGCAGATCCGCACTTGCGTTTGCTGCGCGACGGCAAGGAAGTCACCGGCGACGGCGGTGCCGGTGGCGCGGAAAAATACGGGCCACGCATACGCGGCGAAGCGCTGGAAGCCGGCGCCATTCCCAGCATCCGTCCCCAAGACATCGAGCCATTTTTATCAAAACCGCTTTTTATTCAAGAAGGTGCATTGGAAACCGCCCCGGCGATCTTGGCTTCCGAAGACAATCGCGTCATTGTCGGCAAGGGAAATATCGCCTACATCGAAGGCATAGACAGCACTAAGGGCCGAGATTGGCAAATCTACCGTCCAGGTAAAAAACTCTATGATCCGGACAACGCGCGCGTTTTGTTGGGTTATGAAGCGGTTTACGTTGGCGACGCCTATGTAAAACGTTTTGGCAATCCGGCGACGGCCGATATTGTTCGCTCCAAGTTTGAGATCAATCGCGGTGATCGATTAATTAACGCCGAGGAGGAAGCCTACATCTCGTATGTGCCGCACGCGCCGGATAAGATGGTCAAGGCGCGCATCGTGTCCGCGTACAACTCAGTCAACGAAGTGGCGCAAAACTCCATCATCACAATCAACCGCGGCAAGCGTGACGGCATGGAAATCGGCCACGTGCTGGCCGCCTACCGCAATGGCGAATGGGTAAAATCCGAGTTGAATCCACGCCAGAAATTGAAGTTGCCCGACGAGCGTGTCGGGCTAATTTTCGTTTTCCGCGTGTTTGATAACCTTTCCTATGCACTGGTGTTACAGAGCACACGCCAATTTAATCTGGGTGACGTCGTTCAGACTCCGTAGATGCCTAGCTCGGACGACGCCGCCGGTTGGATTAGAGTAAGCGTCGTTCCCGGGCTGGGTGACCAAAGCCTCAGAAAATTACTTAAGCACGTCGGGTCGCCCGAAGCCATTCTCGCGTCCGGCGAGTCAAATCTCGCGCAGATCGTTGGAACAAAGCTCGCCGACCGCATTAAATCCCACGATAGCGAAGAAATCACCAGCAAAACTCTGGCTTGGCTTGATAATCCAAATCACGCGATCGTCACCTTAGGCGATTCGGCTTATCCGCCCTTATTGCTTGAGACGGAAGACCCACCGCCTGTGCTTTATGTGGTTGGGCGCGTTGATTTACTTCGAGCTAAGGCAATTGCCGTGGTTGGCAGTCGCAATGCCACCGCGCAAGGCGTCAACAATGCCGAAAATTTCTCCAAGAGCCTGAGCCAGAGCGGACTTTGCGTTGTCAGCGGCATGGCGCTCGGCATCGATACGGCCGCACACCTCGGTGGCTTGGCCGGCGCCGGCAAAAGCATCGCCGTGTTGGGAACGGGGCTTGATCGAGTCTACCCTGCACGTAACAAAGTGCTTGCCCATCAACTGGCGCAGCACGGCGCCCTGGTTTCGGAATTCCCACTCGGCACGCCAGCATTGGCGAATAATTTTCCTCGACGTAACCGCATCATCAGCGGCCTTAGCCTTGGTTGTCTAGTGGTGGAGGCGGCGGTTTCGAGCGGTTCACTGATCACCGCGAGACTTGCATCGGAACAAGGTCGCGATGTCTTCGCTATTCCCGGATCGATTCACTCGGCGCTATCGAAGGGCTGCCACCAATTGATCAAGCAAGGAGCGAAGTTAGTCGAGCGAGCCCAAGACATTTTGGAAGAATTAAATTGGGTGCAGCGCGCAATGCCTTCGCCCGAAGTGATCGCCGATGTTGAAAGCGACGATTCTGTCCTAAAACATTTAGGTTATGACCCGGAACCACTCGATGTACTTGTCGCAAGAACCGGGTTGCAACCGCAGCAAATCAGTGCGCGGTTGCTGGTTCTTGAATTGGCGGGCCTAGTTCAAACGCTGCCGGGTGGACGCTATCAGCGTCTGGTGAAATGAACATCATTCAAGAAAAATTTTGGGGAAGTTGTTAGGCGTCGAGCGCGTCCACAAAGTTGTTGCTACGCGATTCGAGGTAAGCCGTATCTGACTTTCTTGGGTTCCGCGTTCGCAAACCTAAATTTTCCGATCAAAAGCATCAAATCGTACTTCTCGAAATAAGCTTGTTGTTAGGGGGCGCCAAATCTTCCTAAATGAAGCGCTTATTCCGGCCCGAATTAGGGCGCAATGGCGTGATAGAATCAAAACAATTTCCGCTCGTCATTTTCCTGTGCGCCTAACGCCTCCCGCCCGCATCGTCATCGCCTCGCGCGAGAGCAAACTCGCCTTGTGGCAGGCAAATCACATCCAAGACCGATTGCAACGGATCTATCCGCAGTGTTTGGTCGCAATTCTCGGCATGACTACGCGCGGCGATCAAATCCTGGATCGCACTCTAAATAAAGTCGGCGGCAAAGGTCTATTCGTTAAGGAGTTGGAGCAAGCCTTAGAGCGTGGCGAAGCAGACATTGCCGTGCATTCCATGAAAGATGTTCCTGCAGATTTGCCCGCGGGCTTCTCATTGATGGTTGCGGGCGAGCGTGAAGATGCGCGCGACGCCTTCGTTTCCAATCAATTTGCCACGCTTGCGGAATTGCCAAGTGGAGCGATTGTCGGTACTTCAAGCCTGAGGCGCGAGAGCCAATTGCGTGCGCGCTTTCCTCATTTGAAGGTTGCGCCGCTGCGCGGCAACGTCGAAACGCGTTTGCGCAAACTCGATGAAAGACAATATGCCGCGATCATCTTGGCGGCAGCGGGGCTAATTCGACTCGGCTTGGCGCATAGAATTCGGGCGTTGTTTGCGCCGGATGAAAGCATCCCCGCCGTCGGCCAGGGCGCTTTGGGAATCGAATATCGCGCCGAGCGCGACGACCTCGCCAGTTGGCTGATGCCGCTGGCGCACCAAAGCACGATGTTCGCCGTCCTCGCCGAACGGGCGTTTTCAAAACACCTCGGCGGCAGTTGCGACGTGCCGCTCGGTTGTCACGCCGTGTTCGACGGTGAGATATTGTCGCTGAGCGGTTTTGTCGCCTCACCGGACGGCTCGCAATTGATTCGCCGTTCGCTGACTGGCGCGCTCACGCAAGCGGAAGAACTTGGCGCGACGCTCGCGCAGCAACTAATGGACAACGGCGCAACGGAAATTCTCGCCGCGCTCGGTTCCTACCCGGTTTCCCATTCAGGAAAGTAGTGTTACCCGGCACAGGCGTTATTCTCACTCGTCCCGCTGATCAAGCGCGCGCCTTGGCGCGCATGATCGAGGCAATCGGCGGCCGCGCTATTGCGTTTCCCGCTTTGGAAATATTGGAACATCATCCGGCGCCGGAAACTCGCACCGCGCTTGATAAGGCAGAAATCGCGATTTTCATCAGCGCCAACGCGGTTGAATTTGGGTTACGTTACGCCCAGACAAGGCTAGCGCAAAGCCTACGACTCGCGGCGATCGGTAATGTGACTGCGTTGGCGCTTCGCGACCGGGGCTATGAAAATATCATCTTGCCCGATACCGGTTCGGACAGTGAAGCCTTGCTTGCATCGCCCGCGCTGCAAGACGTTTGCGGCAAACGCATTGTCGTTTTTCGCGGCATTGGCGGGCGCGAGACTTTGCGCAGCGTGCTTTGCCAACGCGGCGCGAAAGTCGCGTATATTGAGTGCTATGCGCGTCGTCAGCCAGACGTTTCGGCGAGCGATCTGGCAAAATTATTGGACCACGAAGACATCGCTGCAATTCATGTATTGAGCCGGGAAACTTTGCAAAATTTCAGCAATATGATAGGGCCAAATGCCTTACAAACACTGCGTCATAAGCCGCTCTTCGCGCCCCATCCGGCCATCCTGGAAGGCGCGCGGGTACTGGGCTTTGGCGATGGTGTTTTGACAGGCTTCGGCGATGAAGGCCTGCTTGTAGCGCTGCAACAACGATTCGGCGTCTGACCCACCCCATGAACGAAGATACGTCTCAATCGCCACTGCCGCCAAGCCCGGCGACGCTGGCAAAATCACCGGGGCGAACATTTAACTGGGTTAGCATTGTTGCCCTCGGCGCACTGGCGTTGTCGTTGTGGCAATGGTGGGACAATCGCCAGCAATACACTAACTTGCAGCAAGAACTGGCGCGGCGCTTGTCGGAAGCCGATGGCGCGATGAAGCAGAACGCCGTCATGGTGCTGCAAGCCAACGAATCCGTGAATCTTGCCCGAGGCAAGCTCGCCAACTTGGAGGGCAAGATCGCCGAATCTCAGAATCAACAGGTGGCGCTTGAGGCGATGTATCAAGAGCTGTCGCGCAATCGCGACGAATGGTCGCTTACCGAGATCGAACAAATCTTGAGTATCGCCGCGCAGCAGTTGCAATTGGCCGGCAACGTACCCGCGGCGCTCACCGCCCTGCAGGCGGCGGATCATCGGCTGCTGCGTATCGACAAACCGCAATTAGCGGCTCTGCGCAAAGTGATCGACCAAGATATTCAAACCCTAAAGGCAATGCCTTTTATCGATCTGGTGGGCTTGAGCGTGAAGTTAGACAATTTGATCGCCGGGCTGGACAACTTGCCGTTGCTCAGTGAAGCACGTGCGATCCCGGAAAATGGCGCAATGCCGACTGCGGACAAATCCGCCGGCACGTTAAGCCGTTGGACTGGCGGCATTTGGAATGAGATTCGCCAATTGGTGCGCATTCAGAATATTGAAAGCACTGACGTTCCGCTGCTCAACCCGAACCAAACATTTTTCCTCCGCGAGAATTTGCGATTGCGACTGCTGACAGCGCGACTGGCGTTACTGCGCTACGATGAGACGACGTATAAGACGGACCTCAAAGCCGCGCGCGATTGGCTGAACCGCTATTTCGATACCGCCAATCGCAGCGTGCGTGGCGATGACGCCGTGCTGCGACAGCTTATCGACAGTTCCATCAGCATCAAGATTCCCGACATCTCCGGCAGCATGGACGCGGTGCGTAATTACAAACTGACGGCACGGGAAAAGACCACGGAATGAAGTGGCTGGCCGCATTTTTATTGTTGCTCGCATTTGCCGTTGCCGCAGCGCTTGCGGCGGGTTTTAGCAAAGGTTACGTGTTGTTGGTTTATCCGCCCTACCGGCTCGAGATGGCGTTGTCTTTTTTTGTGGCGTCGCTGATGGTTGGCTTCGCTGGCCTGTACGGTTTAATTCGCCTTGCCACTCACACCCTGCGATTACCGCGCCAAGTGCATGACTATCGTCTGCGCCGGTCGCGCAATCGCGCGCGCAGCGCCATGGATCAAGCATTGACGGCTTTTTTTGAAGGCCATTATCGCCGCGCGGAAAAATTTGCGGCGGTCGCACTCAAATTGCAGGAATCGCCGGGGCTCTCTGCGGTTGTCGCCGCACGCGCCGCACACGAACAACGCAACGTGGTGGCGCGCGACAATTATCTCAAGGCGGCAGAAATTGTCGCGCCGGAAAGTAAGTTGTTACAACTGATCGCCCAGGCAGAATTCTTGGTTGAAGATCGCCGCGCTCGCGAGGCGCTCGACGTCCTCGCTGTCGCGAGATTGATCGCGCCACGTAACCCCGCTCTGATGCGCCTTGAAGTTCGCGCCCATAGCGTCGCGAAAAATTGGCCACAAGTGCTTGAGGGCCTGGTGCAACTGTACAAATTTAAGGATTTCGACCGCACGCAATTGGAGCCGATCCGCTTTACGGCGCTGCGCGAAATCCTTTCGTCAAAGACCCTGGACAGCACAGCGCTAAGGGATTTCTGGCGCAAATTGACTGCAGCGGAACGGCTCGACGCCGGCCTAGCCCGCGCCGGCGCGCGTGCCTTTGCGGAACTTGACATGAGCGAAGATGCGCAAGACATCGTCGAGCGCGCCTTGGCCAATCAATGGGATTCCGATCTCGCCTTGTTCTATGCCGACATCCCGTCGGAAAAAACGCTTGCCCAAATCGAACGCGCGGAGGCGTGGTTGAAAACCTATCCGAACGACGCGCAGTTGCTCCTCGCCCTCGGTAAACTCTGCGCGTGGGAGAAGCTCTGGGGCAAAGCGCAAAGCTACATCGAAGCCAGCCTTTCTATTGAAGCTAGCCGCGCCGCCCACGCCGCCTACGCTCAGCTCATGGAAAAAATGGGCAAAACGGAAGAGGCGCTACGCTACAACCGGCGTAGACGCTAACCTCTGCCTAATGAGGCAATGGCCCGAGGCCATGCAGTATCCATGCGGCTCTTGGCGATGCCGCAGCGCGCCAGCTCACCCACCCTGCGCGTGTTTAGCGTACAACTTCTGCATTCCGCCAATCCAGCGATCATAGTCGGCGCTCTTGTTCCGAAAATACTGCGCCACCTCCGGGTGCGGTAGCACCAGGAATTTTTCGCTGCGCATCACGGCCACCACCTCCGCGGCGACTTGCGCCGGCGTGAGGATGCCGTCAGCCCCGGCGGAGCCACCATCGCCGCTGACCATGTCGGTCTGCACCGACTGCGGGCACAGGCACGAGACGCGTAGTCCGCGCCGGCCATAGGCAATTCGCAGCCACTCGGCAAATGCGACCGCGGCATGTTTGGTCACCGCGTACGGCGCGGATTCAACGACCGAGAGCAGGCCGGCGGCCGATGCCGTCACGAGAAAATAGCCTTCGCCGCGCGCCAGCATATCTGGCGCCACGGCGCGCGCGGCCCAGACGTGGGCCATGCCGTGAATTTGCCACATCGTCTGCCATAACGGGTCTTCCAGTTCGAAGCCACCTAGATCGCCGAGGATGCCGGCGTTGGAAATGTAGATATCCACTTGGCCAAAGCGCTGGCGTGCCGCGCTGACCAGGGCCTGAATGTCCGCCTCGCGACTCACGTCGCATCGCATCGCGACGGCGCCGATTTCGTTTGCAACAGCCTCGGCGCGTTCCAGGTTAATGTCCGCGACGATTACGCCGCGTGCTCCCTCGGCGACAAAGCGTCGGGCGATGCCTGCACCGATGCCACTCGCGCCACCCGTGACGATGGCGATTTTTCCTGCAATATCCATTTTTTCTCCGAGTCTGAATCTAACGTCCGGGCAGCGAGTCGTCAATCAGTGAAAGAACTGCTTTGGTGAGCATTGCCACGAGCCGCACCCCGCTCGCCTCTCGGCCATGCATGCCCTGAAACGTAATATCCATGCGCCTTTTGGCGCATATTAATGCGAGGTACGCGCGGCCATAGTGTGTTCCAACGTGGCGCCGCGACCCGCTCGCCAATCCTCGAGGAACGCCGAGATTTTCTCTGGCGGAATGGGCCTCGCGAAGTAATAACCTTGCATTTCGCCGCAGCCCATGGCGCGTAGCGCCTCCAATTGGCTTGCGGTCTCCACGCCTTCGACGGTGATGCGTAATTTAAGCGCTGTGGCAAGTTGAATGATCGCGCGAACGATTGCGCCGGCTTCGTCTTGTTCATCATGCTCCAACGCGTGCGTGAAGGCGCGGTCTATTTTGAGTTTATCCAGCGGAAAGCTGCGCAGGTAAGCGAGTGAAGAATAGCCGGTGCCGAAATCGTCCAACGCAACGCGAACGCCCAAAGCGCGCAACGAATTCATAGTGTCGCGGGCGCCGCTGCTATCTTTGATTAGGGAGGATTCGGTAATTTCGAGTTCCAAGCGCTCGGGTAGCAATCGCGCGCCGCTAAGTGCACCCTTGACTTCGTCAATCAGATCACGGCTGGCGAATTGGACTGCCGAAAGATTCACTGCGACGATCGTATGTTCTGGCCATTTTTGCGCTTCGATGCAGGCATGGCGCATGGCCCAGGCGCCGATTGGAACAATCATGCCAGTTTCTTCGGCAATTGCAATAAACTTATTCGGCGCTAACATGCCGCGTTGTGGATGGCGTCAGCGCAGCAACGCTTCGAAGCCGACGATCGCGCGCGAGCGGACGTTACTCTGCGGCTGGTAATGCAGTTCAAGTTCGCCGCGTTCTAACACCTTGCCAAGATCGGTGACCACGCTCAGGCGCTGACGCGCGAGTGCATCCATGGCCGAGTCGAACAGCCGCACCGTATCACGGCCGGCGTCCTTGGAAGCATACAGCGCCGCGTCGGCGGCCTTTAGTAACTGGTCGGCGCTACTGCCGTGCCGCGGTGCGCAGGCCATGCCAACACTGCCACGCACTTCGATACGCATTGAGTTGATAAAACACGGCTCGCGCAGCGCTGCAAGCAAGCTCTGTGCGCGGCCCATGCATTGCGCATCGGAAAATTCACCAGGTACGATCAGTGCATATTCGTCGCCGCCTAAGCGTGCGAGCAATTCGCCTTCGCGCACCAGCGGACTAAGCCGCCGCGCCACTTCGCGCAGCATTTGGTCACCCATCAAATGGCCCAGGGAATCGTTCACAGCTTTGAAATTATCCAGATCAAGCACCATGAGGAACAGCCCTTGATCTGGGGCGCCGGCCGGCATCAGGGCATCGAGGCAGGTTTGAAATTGCCGCCGATTCGCTAAATCCGTCAGCGAATCAAAGTTGGCGAGGCGAGTCATTTCAATGTCACGCCGCTTAATCTCTGTGGTATCGGAGCCTACGCCACGCCAACCGTGAAAATCACCGTCGCTGTCGAGCAGCGGCTTTGCGGTTAATGCCCACCAGCGCAATTCGTTACCGACGATGACCGGCACCACTTGATCGCGAAATGCGCGCCGCCCGTCCAATCGGGATTGCAGTGAATCCAGCGCCAGCGCTTCGGTGCGGCTGAGATTGGAAAAGGATTGGCGCAGCAGCGGGATCAGCGCGGCGCCCACCATCGCCGCGACGTCGCGCCCCAGTGCCTCGGCCAAGCGCAACGAAACATGACGCAAATGTCCGGCGGCGTCGGTTTCCCACAGCCAATCCCGTGCCGAGCCTTCAAAGTCTTTCAGCAGTAGTGCGACGACTTGACCTTGGCGCTCTGCCTGGGCTTCCGCGCGTAGGCGGGACACCAGTAAATGCGAATTAAACAGCACCGTTGCCGCCATGAGAATGCTGTAGATCACTAACAAAATGAAAATCACAAAGAAAATCGGCTGGTGAATCAAGCTCAGCGCAATTCCGGAGCCGACGCCAAGACACGCGGTCCACAGGAGTCCTGCGGCAGGCACGGGCGCTAACACAAAAGCGCCGGCGCCGATGAATCCCGCCGTGACTGTAGCTATTAACGTACGGCTATCAGCGTCGACCTGTGGCAACAACCATATCACCGGCACGGCGAATAGCGTCGCAACCATGCCGGACTGCCAGGCAAAGCGGCGCAAATCGCCGGCTTGAACCGCACGACCCGGCGATTTGCTCAACCGGAAACTGCAAATACTATCGAGTTCCAACCCGATCAGCATCACCAGCCAAATCAGTGTCGGTAGCCACGGGGCGAACTGGCGAAAAGTCCACGCAGTGGCGACGCCGATCGCAACGTTTGTTGTCGACGTAATGGGTACGAGTTGCAGCGCTGCCTGAAATTGCCGTGTGCGGATTTCTTGCGCGAGCGCCTCGGATGAATCGGGCGCACCGACACATTCTTGCATCCATCGGAGCAATCGGGTTACAGACGTCATTAGGGGCAAGTTTGCCGCGCCGCGATAGGGTAGGTGAGGTGCGATTCTACTCCGGTTTTTCGTTAACCATCAATGCGTTGCTCAACCAAAACATCGTATTAGGTTCCAATTTAAGCGCCCATTCCGATAAAACGTAAGCGGGGTAACGGCATACCCAGAAACTTCGGCCGTAACTGGAAAATTGTCGTCGCGAACGAGCAGACATTCGCGACAGGAATTCGCAGTTCGCCAAACATTACGCGGGAACGGGCGTTTTTTGTCGAAGTCCAGCCTTCCGCTGTCGACGTGCGCTCTACCACCGGTAACCGGGTACGGAATGAGAACTCGTACGAAATGGCACGCACAGGTGCTGCCAGCAGAAACGCAGCGCCCGAGGTGGCCTTGCGCCATTCCGATAGGCATTGGCGCGATTGTTTGGCGGGTTGCACCGGCGCTACTTTTTTTTCTGTGCTGCCACAAGGCTTATAGCGCTTGCCTCGTGGCAAGGTATGGCGTGGAAGCCTCATGGATACTGCCTCTCAAGCCGATGCGTTGTGAATAATCGTTGCTTTGCTCATCTATTCGGCGACACAACTATTCTCGTCATTCCCGCTCCCGACAAAAAAATTCTCG
This sequence comes from Pseudomonadota bacterium, assembly GCA_031380185.1. GTDB lineage: Bacteria > Pseudomonadota > Gammaproteobacteria > Burkholderiales > JALYOK01 > JALYOK01. The sequence goes on along the minus strand of JANNFT010000009.1, from coordinate 6,953 downwards.
GCGGGCTGTGGAGAAAATCTATTTCGATTAACGACACTGGATTCCCGCCTTCGCGGGAATGACGGAATTGCGGTTTTGGGTTTGTATCGCGCCCTCAAAAAAAGAGCGTAGGGCGGGACCACCCGGAAAACCAAATTAACTCGAAGTTCCTGTAAGCGAAGAACGAGTTTTCTTTGTCTCTCAAGTGCGTGACTTAGAAGCCGCCTTCCGCTTTCTGTCTACACTTTGATCTGCTGTAGGCGTTCCATCGCACGCTTTTGCGTCGAGTTGGGGCTCGTGCGGATAACGAAGGTAGGCGCGCTTTTTCCGGCCCGCGGCGTGCCGCAGGTATTGCGCACAACGAGCGGCGGATGATCTCTAGCAGTGCATCGGGTAGTTGCGAAAGATTACCCAGGGTCTCGTTCTTGACGGCGCCGCATTCAACCTAGAAACGGCAGTTGGACGGGGTGGAGTGTGCGGTTATGGGGGTGCAGGGCAAGGCGCGGCGAGGCGGAATGGTTGTTCCATTCCAACGAGTTGCAACGCCGCCCTGCGCCGCCAGAACCGCGCGATCCGCCCCGTAGCGACGTCTCACCTAATGGGTGAGCGTAAAATTTATGAAGCATTTAATTAAATCATGATGTTGCAACCCCAGCGCAGCGGTCAACTGCCGTTTCTAGGTTCAAGGTTGCTGCGACGCAGAAGGTGGGTGCGATAGACTCGTTAGCGGTAAATCTAGGCCGCAGATTCGTCGCGGTCATTGCGTATGCCCGAGGTTAAGTTCAAGCCGGCACAGTAGTTGTTATGAGGATTTTTCTTTTGCCGCTCGGCCTGACCTACGTCGTATTGCCCCCGCCGCCACTTTTAGACCGGCTCTCATTCGCGTAGGACTCACCTCGTCAGCCGTTATTTGATTGGCCGCTAATTTAGCAGCGGCGTCTGATGCCGACGCCGATACCCGGAGTGATGATTTCTTCTTTGGCTTCGTTATGATGGTCAAAGGCGTTTTGGTGACCGGCGCCGTCTCCGTTGGCATCGCAGCGATCTTAGAGACGGTCGTTTTGCGACGCGGGTGCGCTGGTTTTTTCACGGGCGCGACATCGGCCATCTCGATGCCAAATACGTCGGCCAGATGCGCATCATCAAGTACCTTGCCGGCAGCCGGGCGTTGTTTGGAGGCCGGCAGGCCCGCCCCTGCTCGCGTTACCAGATCCGTCGCATCCACACCGCGCAGCGTAAAAATAAGTTCGGGTTGTTGATCAAGGCGCGCGCCCACACCGTAAAGCACGGCGGCGACGTGTTTGCACATGGCCGCCCAGTCCGGGCAACTGCACTTGAATTGAATGTCGTTCGGCGCCGGGAAGAGGCCCGTATTCAGCGTACAGATGCGCTCCATTACGGCTTTGGAAAGTCGTCCCTGAAGGAGTTCGATCAATGAATCGATCGAACCCGCGCAATCCGCATTGATGGATTGCCACATCTTCGCGGAGACCGCAGTGACGCTGACTGCGATCTTGTACAAGCTGGATCCCATAACCTGAGCCTGCACGTTGCCTTGAGTGATCTTCAGGTCGATTACCGAACCGTTGCGCACATAGGAACGTCCGCGCGGTAAACGATCGTCGTAGTCGCTATAGCGCTCGAGATTGTCGCACCACGCTTTGCCCCAGAAGGTCTTGGCGATTGCGCCGCCGTAGGCTGCGACCGGCGACAGATTTACCCCCGCTTTTTTTGCCTTGGCGGCCGCCTGTTCCGCTTTTTTGCGCCGTTCAGCCGCAGAGACATAGGGCTTCCAGCCATAGAAACTCATTGGGAATCTCTCTGACGATCAATTTTCCTGGGCGGCATGAATGTCAAGCTTCACGAGATTAAGCAATTCATGATCGCTCATCTCGGTCAGCAGCAGTTCTGCGCCGCCCTCCAGCACGTCCTTGACGAGTTGCTGCTTCGATTCAATCAACTGGTCAATGCGATCCTCAATAGTGCCACGACAGACGAATTTATGCACCAGGACATTGCGCTGCTGCCCAATACGAAAGGCGCGATCGGTCGCCTGGTTTTCGACAGCCGGATTCCACCATCGATCGAAATGGATCACGTGCGAGGCCGCAGTCAGATTGAGTCCCGCGCCGCCGGCTTTGAGCGACAGCACGAAAAACGGCATCAACTCGTCCTCCTGAAACCGCGTGACCAAGGCGCGGCGTTTGGCCACCGGGGTGCCACCATGCAATACCAGGCCTTCGCGACCGAAGATCGTACCCAGAAAAGCCGCCAGCGGCGCGGTGGTTTCGCGAAACTGGGTGAACAGTAGGACTTTTTCTTGTTTGGCGGCGATGACCTCCGCGAGTTCACGCAGGCGCGCGAACTTGCCACTGTCTTTCGCGTGCCAGGCGCCATCTCCGACCCATTGTGAGGGATGATTGCATATTTGCTTGAAGCGCATCAGAAAAGACAATACGACTCCCTTGCGACTGATCCCGTCGGCGCCATTGAGCGCCGCAGCCAGTTCCGTTACCGCGCGCTGATACTGCGCCGCCTGCGCCGGGCTTAGGTGGCACCAGGCTTTGAGTTCGGTCTTGTCCGGCAAATCGGTGATGACTTGCCTGTCGGTTTTGAGGCGGCGCAGGATGTATGGGCGGACCAGCGCGCGTAGCGGTCCGAAGTGTTCGGCTGTAGCCAAACGTTTAGTAAAGGTGGCGAATACTTTCTGCGAGCCCAACAACCCCGGATGGGTAAAGTCGAATATCGACCACAGGTCGGACAAGCGGTTTTCTACCGGCGTACCGGTAAGCGCAATTCGCGATTGTGCATTTATCCGTTTAACTTCCCGCGTTTGCTTTGTGCCGGGATTTTTGATCGCCTGTGCTTCATCCAGCACGGCCAAGCGCCATTTTATTGCTTGCAGCGCAGGCACGCGTAGCCGCGTGCCATAGGTGGTGATGACCAGGTCGATCCCACTCAACTGGTCCGCGTCCAACGCCTGCAACGCTGCCGCCGGTTGCTCGGAGGGATGCGCAATCAGCAGGCGTAGGGAAGGCGAGAAACGCTCGGCCTCCGCCGCCCAATTGGCTAATAAAGACGCCGGTGCGACCAGCAGGCTGGGTTGCTCTTCCTTATGCTCGCGCTTCAGTATCAACAATAACGCCAGAACCTGAATCGTTTTGCCCAGGCCCATGTCATCGGCCAGGCACGCCCCTAGCCCGAGCCGGGTGAGCAGATAGAGCCAGCGCACGCCGGCAGATTGATAAGGGCGCAAGGTGGTCTTCAGATCCGGCCCGGGACTAACTTGCGCCAGCCCCTCTGGTTGGCGCAGCCCTTGCAGTGTGTCGGCAAGCCACGGGCCGGCGACCAACTGCGACCAGTTGGCATCTTCGGCCGCCGCCCGTTCGATCGCCTGGAATCGCTCTAACATTCGCCCGAGCTTGTTGCGGTCCACCTCGACCCAGCGTCCGCGGATCAGTTGCAGGCCATCGCCACCGGAGAGGAGTGCCTCGATGTCGGCGGCACTGAGCGTCTCACCTTCCAGCGTGACCTCCATTCTGAAATCGAGCAGCGCGTCCTTGCCCAGTAAGGAAGGCGGGCGTGCACCCACACTGGCGCTAACCATCGGGCGCGCCGGACGACCGGCTTGCCAGGCGCCCGGCGCGCGCACGATGATGCCGGCAGCTTCGAGCTTGGGTACGTCAGTTAGGAACTGGTAGGCATCGGCCGGTAACCAGCGCAGCGGGTGATAGATATCGCCAGAATCCAGCATCGCGCGTAACCACGCGCATTGTTCAGCGGCGCGCTGCACCGGAATCAACAACGAGAGGAGCTGCGCTTTGCTCGCGCCATCCGAGAATTCGCTAAGTGCTTGCTTGAGTGGTAGATGCTGGGCCTTACCGTGGGCCGACAGTCTTGAGGTGTAAGTCGCGAGAAAGGCGAATGGTGCGTCTGGGTCTTTGCGGTTTTCGGCGAGATTGAAATGCACCCGGCCGACCAGGTTCCAGACGGGATGGTGGGCCTTGAGAAATGTTTGCAGCGAATCTTTCGATGCGGCTAGTTCGTCGCGTAACGCAGCATCAAGATCAGTCCACAGCGACGACAATACGTTTGCCGTCAAGTAGTCCGCGCCCGTCATCGGCGGCGCGGCAGAAATTAATCTGTCAAGGGTCAAATCATCGGGTGCTGCAACAACGCCGCCGTCAGTTGCAGCGCATAGGGCGGTCACATACCGCGCCGCGAAATCACGCCACCAGGCCCACGCCGGGGGAAGAGCGCTACCGACTTCAGTCGCACCAAGAAACAGCAAGCCATGCCCCGAACCACGGGCAAAAGCTTCGCTAAGCCGCTCGTCTAACACAGCGGGCAAGGCGGGTGCGTCAGTCTCCGGCGCCACCAACATTTGGCCGTGAGGCGTCAGCAGCGGCGCGAGATGATTGGAGGAGACAGTTAGCATGCCCGGTATTCTACTGCGGCGACCTCAGCGGAAGGATTGCCGTGTAAACTGAGGAATTGAGAAATTGGTCGCTGTTGAATTTTACCTTACCGCCAGGAGCCGACTACCAAGTCATTACGCAATAAGGCGCCCGATAGTGCGCTCCGCAGCCGCAGTGATATAGAGATGCTTCATAACTGCCGATCAACTCGCGATAGCCGAAAGTTACGAGAATGTACCGTCGCAGAATGGCTTGCACATCGCGAATTACGACCGCAGCAAGCATTCAATCGCTCGAGGGAAAGCGCGAATCCACCCTGGTAGTGTTGGGCAGGTGTTCGTCACTACGGTGAATTGGCGATATTTAGTCGGACTCCGTCGCACTTTAAGGCCACCCGTATCCCTATGCTTCTTAGCGATGCATCTCTGCCACTTGCGTCGGAATTCCAAATTCTCGCCGCGATACCGTCGCGAGCGCGGTGATGCCTTCGCGAATGATTTGTTCGGACGGTTGTGCAAAACACAGGCGCACGCGGTGCTGGCCGATGTTCGCGTCGGTGGTCCATTCCGCGCCGGGATTGATCGCGACCCCCGATTGCAGCGCGGATTGTGTGAGGCGCGTGGTGTCGATGGCGTCGGGAAATTTCACCCATAAAAAGATTCCGCCGGCGGGATCGTCGAACTCGACGCCGTCACCGAATTGGGCGCGCAGCGCGTCGATCAGCACATCGCATTTTCTGCGTAGGGTTTTGCGTAATGCCTTGACGTGGGAATCGAAATGTTCCTGGCAATATTCCGCGAGGATCATCTGTTCCAGCGCGCCGGAGCCGCCGTCGTTCTTAATCGCGAGAATGCGGCTCATGAGGCGCCCGCCCGTGACGAGATATCCGATGCGCAGCGCCGGCGCGATGGTTTTCGAGAATGAGCCAATATGGATCACGCGATCATCTTCGGTCATCGCGCGCAACGCTCTCGGCCGCCCGCCATTCCAAACCAGATCCGCATAGCATTCGTCCTCAAAAATCGGCACGCCGTAGGCTTCCGATAATTCGAGAATCTCGGCGCGCCGCATTTCGCTCATCACCGTAGCACTCGGATTTTGTACGGTCGGAATCGTGTAGATAAATTTCGTCCGTACGCCGCGGCTTTGCAAATCGCGTAACGCGTTGCTTAATTCCGCGCTGCTGAGTCCGTCGTGATCGACCGGAACGCCGACGATATTTACACCCAAGCGCTTCAATCGCGTGATCGCACCGCCATATGTTTCGCGCTCGATGATGACCGTATCGTTCGGTGCAAGCAACACCTGATTGACCAGATCGAGGCCTTGCAACGATCCGGACGTGATCAAGATTTCGTCAGGCGAGCAAATTATTCCGGCGTCGCGCGCGAGCTTGTGCGCGATAAATTCTCGTAACGGGAGGTAACCCAGCGGCCCGCTGTGAAGACCATACAGGGCGAGTGACTTGCCTTCACGCCGAAGTACGCGAGTGGCTGCCGCAATTAATTCTTCGACCGGCACACTGTCGGCATCGTTATGGCCGCCGACGAAATTGTATTGCGCAAAGCCGCTCCACTTAGTCGCGGGCGGCGGCAGATCGGGGCGCAGCAAATCGGTGTAGTCGAACAATTGAGCGGTCACAACGAATCCTTATTGGCGGACATGGCAACGCCATTATCGCGTGAAAATCGAAATCCGGCTCGGCGTTATCGGCGATATGAATACGCCGCTCGACGTTAACACGCCATTATTTTTCAACAATCACTTCCGGCGGATGACGGCGTTTCATGGGATCTTGGACAAGAAAGATTTATTTTACGATTATTGTTTTACAATAATTATTTATCAAGCTATAAGAATTTTTGTGGCGAATTGCATTTGCTTTTTCACTTGGGAGCGCGAGCAAAATGACGATCTCTAACACCGAATTTGATGACCCTCGGCGCATTTAGCGCCTAAGCAAATGGCGCGCCGCAGCATGCTTGGCGCTGATTGTTGTGTTGCCCATCGCCGTGATAATTTATTGGGCCGTGGCCGACCCGACCGAGCTTGCCGCTCGCGGCAATCTTGCGGCCGGCGCAATTCAGGCGCCGCTGTTTTCATGGCAACGAATTGCCGGCGCGGTCGTGACCGAAGTGCCGCTGGCGCTGCTGATGATCGGACTATGGCAAGCGCGCAATTGCTTCAAGCCATTCTCAGCCGGACGCGTGTTTACGGCAGACGCCGTACGCTGCCTGCGACAATTCGCCGGCTGGGTCATGGTTTCGGTCGCGGCGGGAATCGTCGCCGGCGCAGTCATATCGGCGCTGCTCACGATGCACAACCCAGCCAACATGCGCCACCTTGCAATAGGCGTCGGTTCGGACCAAATCTTTACATTGTTCTTCGCGGGCATGGTTTGGTTGATGGCGGCCGTCATCGCCCAAGGACAAACGTTGGCCGAAGAAAACGCCGCGTTCATCTGAGCGGAGCGACCATGACCATCGTCGTACAGCTCGATATCATGCTCGCGCAGCGCAAGGTGAAATCGAAAGATCTCGCGGAACACGTCGGTAT
>JANNFT010000522.1:0-9493 GCA_031380185.1 Pseudomonadota bacterium | reverse complement strand
CGGTCAACTCAAGCCCGGCGACAAAGTTCGCTTTCAACGATTGTCCTTGCAGCAAGCTCAGGCTCTTGCGGCCGAGCGGGAAAACCTCATCGCGACACACGCTAAGCGGCAAACTAAAACGGCGCCCGTGCCGGATAAAATGCTGCATGACACCGTCATTCATCGGCTCGAAAAGAAAAGCGACAATGCCGCCGTGACGTATCGAATTGCCGGTGACAATTATCTTTTGATCGAGTATGGAGCGTTAGTGCTCGATCTAAATTTACGCTTCCGCGTTCACGCCTTGATGGAAGCATTGCAAGCGCAAAAGATTCGCGGCATCGTCGATCTGACACCCGGCATTCGTTCCTTACAAGTGCATTACGATAGTGCGCATTTGTCGCTCGCCTCGTTAATGGAAATCCTGCTTTACACAGAAACTGTCTTGCCCGCGATCGAAGCCATGGAAGTCCCGACCCGCATCGTGCATTTACCCCTGGCGTGGAATGATAGCCAGACGCAACTGGCGATTCAAAAATACGTCCAGTCAGTGCGCCAAGACGCGCCTTGGTGCCCGAGCAATATCGAGTTCATTCGCCGCATTAACGGGCTCGATAGCATCAGCGATGTGCAGCGCATTGTGTTCGACGCATCGTACCTGGTGCTGGGTTTGGGCGATGTCTACCTCGGCGCGCCAGTCGCTACGCCGATGGACCCGCGCCATCGCTTGGTCACCACCAAGTACAATCCCGCGCGCACCTGGACGCCAGAAAACGCCGTCGGCATCGGCGGCGCGTACCTGTGCATTTATGGGATGGAAGGCCCAGGTGGTTATCAATTTGTCGGGCGAACGGTGCAGATGTGGAATCGCTATCGCGAAACGACCGACTTCCGCGAAGGCAAGCCGTGGCTATTACGCTTCTTCGATCAGATTCGTTTTTATCCGGTCAGCGAAGAAGCGTTGCTCGATATGCGCCACGACTTTCTGCACGGAAAGTTCAGCATCAAGATCGAACAACAGACGTTCCGTCTGCGTGACTACAATACATTTCTCGCCACGAACGAATCTGCTATTGCTCGCTTCAAGTTTCAACAACAAAACGCGTTCGAGGCAGAACGGGAACGCTGGAAAGCAGCAGGACAAGCCGATTTCGCGATCGACAGCGTTACCGACGCGGTTGCCACGGATGAACTTGAACTGGCCGCTGGCGCGCGTGCGATAGCGAGCCCGGTAGCAGGTAGCATATGGAAAATATTGGTGAAACCGGGCGAGCGAGTCAGCGCCGGGACGCTGCTGACAATTATCGAATCCATGAAAATGGAAATCAACGTGACAGCATCCGAAGAGGGCATCGTGCAACAAATTCTTTGCAACGAAGGCGCGCCGGTCGCTTCCGGCCAAAATCTAATCGTGATCGAGCAATGCACATGAACGATCTCAGCCTACAACTCTCCGATCTGCAGCAGGCCTATCGCGGCGGCACGCTTACTCCCACGCTAGTGCTAGACGAAATTCTCACGCGCTGTGCGAAATACTCTGAGCACAACATTTGGATCACTCGGTTTGATAGGGATCGATTGCATGAATACGCACGCGACGTGGAAGCACGCGGGATGGAATCGCAGCCGCTCTATGGCGTTCCGTTCGCGATCAAAGATAACATCGATCTTGCTGATGTTCCAACGACCGCGGCATGCCCAGACTTCGCCTACACACCAACGCGCTCCGCGACGGTGGTGGAAAGGCTCGTAGCCGCCGGCGCCATCCCAATCGGGAAGACCAATCTCGATCAGTTCGCGACGGGACTGGTCGGCGCCCGCTCGCCATTTGGCGTATGCCGCAACGCGTTTGATTCGAGCTATATATCGGGTGGGTCAAGCGCCGGTTCCGCGGTGTCCGTCGCATTGGGGCTAGCGAGTTTTTCGCTAGGCACTGACACAGCGGGCTCGGGTCGCGTGCCCGCTGCATTCAACAATCTCGTCGGCCTGAAGCCAACTTGCGGATTGCTATCGGCGCGCGGCGTTGTGCCAGCGTGCCGCACCTTGGATAGCGTCTCCATCTTTGCGCTTAGCGCGGATGATGCCTCACAGGTTTTCGCCATCGCACAAAATTTCGATTCCGAGGATGCTTATTCGCGCGCGGCGCCGAAAGCACTAACGCCAAATTTCAAAGCACGTTTTCGATTCGGCGTGCCGCAACCGCGGCAGTTGGAATTTTTCGGCAACGCCGATGCGCAAGCCCTTTTCGCTCGCAATGTCGAGCGACTGCAAGCAATGGGTGGCGAAGCGGTGGTTATCGACTTTTCGGATTTTTTGGAAACGGCGCGCTTGCTTTACGATGGCCCGTGGGTCGCCGAACGCTTTCAGGCAATTCGCGAGTTTATCGAGCGCCAACCGGAATCGCTGCACGAAGTCACGCGTAGCATTACGCTCTCCGCGCAAAAATTCTCCGCTGCCGATGCCTTCGCTGCGCTCTATCGTTTGCAAGAAATGAAACGCCGCACAGCGAGGGTTTGGAACGACATCGATGTCCTCGTGACGCCGACGGCCGGGACGATTTACAAGATCGACGAAGTGTTGGCCGATCCGATCAAGCTCAACTCCAATTTGGGCTACTACACGAATTTCATGAACCTGCTGGACTTCTCCGCCATCGCCGTGCCGGCTGGTTTTCTCGGCAACGGTTTGCCGTTTGGCATTACCTTCGGCGCGCCTGCGTTCAGCGATAACGCATTACTAGATTTGGCGCGGCGTTGGCAAACCGCATTTCCGTTATCGCTTGGCGCCACCGCAGCCAAACGAACCGAACGTTTGTCAAAACCCGCGTCCGGACTGATCCAAGTCGCCGTGTGCGGCGCTCACATGTCGGGCCTGCCGCTCAATCACCAACTTACGGACCGCGGCGGACGAATGCTCATGGCCACGCGCAGCGCAGCAAAATATCGCTTGTACGCCTTGCACGGCGCCGGTGTACGCCGGCCGGGCATGGTGCGAAGCGAGGACGGCAGCGCTATCGAACTGGAAGTGTGGGAAATGCCGACAGTCGCATTCGGCGCCTTTGTCGCGGGAATTCCTGCGCCGCTGGGTATCGGAACCATCGAGCTTGAATCAGGAGATACGGTGCAAGGCTTCTTGTGCGAGTACTTTACCACGCGAACGGCCGAAGACATCACCGATCACGCAAGCTGGCGGCGATATCTCGCGCAAATTTAGTCGTGTCCCGACCAGGCACTGAGCCAGAAGCCGCACCCAGCTTGCCTTCGGGCCTTCGGGTACGTCGTGGCGGCACGTGAAACCTCGGCCTCGACTCCCACCGCAAAGCACCCCCGACGTAGCGGTCAACTACCGTTTCTAGGTTTAGTTGACCGCCCTTGTACTAGCTGGGATCGCCGTCGCCATTCAGCGCAACCGCTTTACGTCGCAATTCGGTTTTAAGCACTTTGCCGTAATGGTTCTTTGGCAGTTCACTGACGAAAACGTATAGTTTAGGTCGTTTGAAGCGGGCTATGTTTTCCAAACAATGTTTATCTAATTCATCTTCCGAAAGCTTGCGCGCGCCGTCGGTGACGACAAATGCGACGACTTGCTCGCCCCATTCTTGATCCGGTCGACCGACGACGGCCACCTCTGCGACGCCCTTATAGGTGAGCAATACTTCTTCGATTTCCCGTGGGTAGATGTTGGCGCCACCGCTGATGATCAAATCCTTGGAGCGATCTTTTAGAGTAAGGAAACCGTCGTTATCGAATGCGCCGAGATCGCCGGTATGCAGCCAGCCATTGCGTAACGCCGTCGCACTGGCATCCGGATTGTTCCAATAACCCGCCATCACAACGTCGCCGCGCACGATGATTTCTCCGACCTCCCCCGGCGCAACATCACGATCTTCGTCGTCGACGACGCGCACTTCTACACCGCTACGCGCGATGCCGACGGACGCAATGCGCGCCTCGTAGCGCGGATGACGATCTTCGGCGTAAAAGTATTTCGGCATAGCCGTAATGGTGCACGGTGCTTCGCCTTGGCCGTAGCCGTTCCAGAAGCGCGGGCCGAACGTATGCAACGCTCGCTTCACGTCCTCGACATAAATCGGCGCCGCGCCACATAGGACGGTGCGGATATTTTCAAGCTTCGCCGATTTCATTTGCGGCGCCGCCATCAATCGACGCAACATGGTCGGCGCCACGAAAAATGTCGAATTCGGATAGTGCTCGATCAGCCCGACTAACTCGGTTTCGTCAAAGCCACCGCTCGCGGGCAGCACTTGGTTCGAACCCTTGGCGATGTGGGAAAGGCAAAACATTCCCGCCGCATGGGACTGTGGGCCGAGGTGCAACAGTGCGTCATACTGCGTCAAGTAATCGATATCGACCAAATAACTCATCAGCATGACGTTCAGGTTTTGCTGCGACAGCATTGCGCCCTTGGGTCGCCCGGTGGTGCCGCTGGTATAAAAAATCCACGCCAAGTCGTCTCGTTGCGATGGGTGCTGCGGCATCGGCTCATGCTGCAACAACGCGTCGTAGTCGCTACTATCGACATCGACAACACGTTTTACGCATTGCACATCTTGCCCCGCCGTATTCACGACCTCGACCAAATCGCTACTCGCGAAACAGGCTTTTACGGCGCAGTTATCGAGGATGAATGCGATTTCCTTTGGGTGCAATTTCGCATTAACAGGCACCGCGGTTAAGCCGGCATGCCAAATCGCGTAATACAGTTCGACGTACTGCGGCCGATTGCTCATTACCAATGCGATGCGATCACCCGGCACGATTCCGGCAATCGCGCGTAATCCCGCCGCCAGCCTTATGACGCGGTTATAAAGTTGCCGGTAGTTATAGACTTGTCGATCGCCGACGGATATTGCCGGACGCTCGGCAAACGCTTTCGCCGCATTGGCGAGATAGGCCGCGATGTTCACGTCAGGGTCCGACCCAGAGATCCGAGCTTTTAATCATTGCGCGAGAACAGTAATACAACACGCAGCCGATTCGACCCCGATCAAGCCACCGCCGTTTTCTGCGATGGCAACGCGCGCGCCGTCCACTTGGCGAGCACCGGCCTCGCCACGCAATTGCGTCACCAACTCATAGATCTGGCCCAGCCCGGTCGCGCCGATCGGGTGTCCCTTTGACTCTAGGCCACCGGATGGATTGACCGGCACGCGGCCGCCGATCTTGGTTGCGCCACTTTCCACGAAAAGCCCGCCATCACCGAAATCACATAGCATTAAGTTTTCCGTCTGCTGCAGCTCACCGAGCGCGGTAGCGTCGTGAACCTCAGCGACGGAAATATCGTCAGGGCCCAAACCGGCCATTTCGTAGGCGCGTTTTGCGGCGATATGCGAGACTTCTTTCGTGTAGTCATCGGGCTTGCGCCGGCCGCCACTGGCCAATACCGACGCGCGCACTTCGATCGCGCGATTTTTCGCAAATTTGTGCAACGCTGATTCGGAACATAAAATCGCCGCCGCGGCGCCATCGGAAATAGGTGAACACATCGGCAGCGTGATCGGCCACGCCACCATACGGCCGTTCATCACATCGTCAATGCTGTAGTCCTTGCGATACTGCGACAAGGGATTCTGGGTCGAGTGATGATGATTCTTCGCCGACACCGCGGCGATCTGGCGCGGCGTGGTGCCAAAGTTGCGCATGTGAAATTTCGCGAAGGCCTGATAGACATCCATGAATACGCTATGCGGCGCGGTCTCGACATACTGCGGCGGCGTTTCGATGCCCTCTCCCATTTTCAACAGACCGGCGACGGTTTGATCGACACCGTGCACGTCCCAACTGCCATTGAACACGGCAAAACTTCTTTCTTTGTCGTCGGAATACATTTTTTCAGCGCCGACCGCCAACACTACATCCGCTGCGCCCGCCTTGATGTAGTTTACCGCCATGTGAAAAGCCGTCGACGCGCTGGCGCACGCATTCTCGACGTTCACGATCGGAATATTGTCGAACTCGAAATCGCGCAATGCTAACTCGCCGCGAATGGAATGTTGGCCATCCATCGCGCCTTGCGCAGCATTGGCGAAAAACGCCGCGTCGACGCGGTGCACAGCGCAATTGGCGTCGCGCAATGCATCAGTAACGGCTTCTCGAGTCAAATCTCTGACGGATTTGTCAAAAAATTTGCCGAACGGCGTCATCGAAACGCCAACCACATAAACTCGCTCCATCGTCTTCAACCTCCTGATCTTGGCGTTATAATAACGCAAAATTGTCCGACAATAGTGTCGGGCAGTATCTCGTTGCCCCTCGCAGAAAGCACTCCATGTCCCAGCGTATTCTCATCACCAACGACGACGGCATTCACGCGCCAGGTATCGCCTTGCTGGAAAAAATTGCCCGCCAACTGAGCGATGATGTTTGGATCGTCGCACCCGAGTTTGAGCAAAGTGGAAAATCCCACTCGCTCTCGCTAACCGAACCGCTGCGCGTGCGCAAGATCGACGACAAGCGCTATGCGCTGCAAGGAACACCTACCGATTGCGTCATCGTCGCCTGCAAGCAGATCATGAAAGATCATCCGCCGACGTTGTTGCTGTCGGGAATCAATCGCGGCGCCAACCTAGCGGAGGACATGACCTATTCCGGCACTATTGCCGCCGCAATCGAGGGCGTCATTCGCGGAGTGCGGTCGATCGCGATGAGCCAGGTGTTTCGCTCCGGTAACGACGTGAAATGGACCACGGCCGAGGAACATGCGCCGAAAATTCTGCGCCGCTTAATTGAATTGGAATTTGATCCGGGTGTGTTTATCAACATCAATTTTCCCGATGTCGAACCTCACGCTGTAGGCGGCGCAGTGGCTACCAAGGTCGGGCGGCGCGCCGCATTCGAAGTGCTAGTCCATGAGCGGATCGACGCGCGGAACTTCCCTTACTACTGGCTCAGCTTCAAGCACGACAACAGCAATACCAATGAAGAGACGGACTTGCACGCAATCGCGCGCGGCATGATTTCCGTTTCGCCGTTGCATTTCGATTTTACCCATCACGCCACACAGGCGCGCTTGAGCAAAATCTTAAGTTAGCGTTTCCCTCTGCGTGTTTCCGTTGCCCCGATGCCGGCCGCTCGGTTTAAACGGGACAATGCTATCAATTGACCTCGTATTATCACCGGCGTACACTCTCACGCACATCAACAGCGCATAGAGCGACACGTTAGCGCCGGTGATGATCCTTAAGCTATTTTCATCTAGCAATTTTCTTGAAGGAGGAGAGATCATGAGTGACTATACGCAGCGCCCCAAAGGTGTCCATTTAAGTGATGACGAAATGACCCGCGTCGTCGGCGCGGAGAATGCAATATTCCGTTCGCCGATCCCGACACAAATCGTTTCCAACGGTGAGTACATGCCACCGCCACAAAACGAAAAACAAAAGCAAGTCGAAGGCTTGATCAAAGAATACGCCGACCAATATGGCAAGAAGCTCGGCATGGATCGGCGGCGTTTCTTGACGACAACCTCGGGAATGGCTGCGGCTTTCTTGGCCATGAACAAAGTGTACGGCCCGATATGGAATGTTTCCGAGGCGGAAGCAGCCGACAAAGAAGTATCCGATAGTCGCGCGAAAGCTTTGTCTTCACAGTTTATTTTTGACGATCAAACGCACTTTGTACGCGACGATTTTGACAAAGAGGGCCTGCTCGGATTGGGCGACTATGCCTCGAAGAACTGGAACCCGGCGATGCTCAAAGACATGCCGCTGGTGCTCGCGCGTTACAAATTCCAGAATTACATGAAGGAAATATTCATGGATTCCGACACCAAAGTCGCGATGCTATCGGGCGCGCCGTTCGATGATGCAAGTTGGTGGTTCTTATCCAATGATCAGATTGCCGGTGCACGCAGCGCGGTAAACAAAATAGCGGGCACGCGCCGGCTATTCTCGCACTTCGTGTTCACGCCGCGCTATCCAAACTGGATGGAAGAAGTCGACCGCGGCATCGCCGACCTCAAACCCGATGCCTGGAAAGGTTATACCGTCGGCGATCCGCTGTCGCCGTCGACCAAAGGCACGACGTGGCGCCTGGACGATAGCAAGATGCTCTACCCGATGTACGAAAAGATCGTCAAGGGCGGCGCCAGCCGCAATATTTGCATTCACAAAGGCTTGATGCCGTCCGACTACGAGAAGTCCTGGAACGGCGTTTGGGAATACAACACGCCTTGGGACGTTGCCCAGGCCGCCAAGGACTGGCCGCAACTGAACTTCATCATCTATCACACCGGACTACGTCCGTTCATGGAACAGCCGGAGGCCGAGATGGCCGAGTTCGAGAAGACTGGCTACATCAAGTGGGCTACCGACGTTGCGCGCTGCGTAAGCGAGAAAGGGTTGAAGAACGTCTACGCCGAATTGGGCACTTCTTTCGCCAACTCCGCCGTGGCTAACCCGCGCTTCGCCGCCGCGTTCATCGGTCAGATGGTCAACATGATGGGTCCCGACAATGTCGTTTGGGGTTCCGATTCGGTATTCTACGGTTCGCCGCAATGGCAGATTGAAGCAATGCGCCGCCTCGAAATTCCCGACGACATGATGAAAAAACAGGGTTGGAAGACTCGTTTGGGCGATGCCGACAGCGCCGTCAAGCGTAAGATTTTCGGCCAAAATTCAGCACGCTTGTACAACTACAAGATCCAAGCTGAATACGAACAGCTCAACAAAGACCAACTCGCGTTGATCAAGCAGGAATATCAGAGCGAAGGTGTTGAGCGCAACAATGCGTATTACGGTTTCGTACCGAAAGTTGCGTGATGCTGCTTAGCTAGTTACTTGCAACTAAAAGGCCGGGGGAACCCGGCTTTTTTTTGCGATCTTGACGCGCGGGCTAGGAGTGCGCGCAGATGATCACTTGCGCCGCATGACCACCATCCCGGCGCCAAACATTGCAACAATGAGTAACACCCCTTGCACGATGTATTGCCAATAGGTTTCCACTCCCATGATCGACAATCCATTGCTGATCACGCCGATCAGTAATACGCCGATAAAGGTGCCGAAGATATGGAACTGACCGGGACGCAGTGTGGATGCGCCGATAAAAACAGCCGCGAACGCATTCAACAGATAAGTATCGCCGACGCCCTGTGGGCGGCCAGCGCCTAAGTTTGCCGCGGCGACCATACCGCCGAGCGCGGCGCATGCGGCGGAAATTCCGAGCGCCAACAGCGCATAGCGTTTTACCGGAATGCCGGACAGCCGTGCCGCTTCAATATTTCCGCCGATGGCGTACAGGTTGCGGCCGTTCTGTGTGTGTTCCAGCATTAACCACAGAACCAGAGCGACGATCACCATGATAATCACAGGATTGGGGATGCCAAACGTCGCTTGCTGCCCAAGCACGAGAAAGGAATCAGGAATGCCGCCGAGAATAGTGCGCGATTGTGAGTAACCGAGAATGGCGCCGGTAATGATGGATCCCATCGCCAATGTTTCGATGAACGCCGAGATTCCCAAATAACTTACCAACAAGCCATTCAGCACGCCGAC